>VGNW01000233.1 GCA_016865955.1 Chloroflexota bacterium
TACTGAGGGCGACCTCGCTCATGCCCAGGCAGCCTTGCTCCGTTCCATGATGCGGCTAAGAGTGGCAGAGAAGGGTAGAAAGAGAAGACCACAACCTTAGCATTTGCCGTGTCAGGAGATGCCTCAAACACGGGTCAGATAGAAAGTCATACTCTGCAACGCCACCACGGGGTCTATCCCCTGCAGGCGGACACCGCGAGGCACTCTGGCACAGATAGGGGCATAATTCAGAATAGCCTTGATTCCGCTTTGAGCCAGCATATCGATGACATTCTGTGCTTCTGAAGATGGCACTGCCACAATGGCAATATCGACATTCTTCTCTTTAACCGATTTACCCAGCACGGCAAAATCCTCGATTACCACACCGCCGATTTTCTTGCCGATTAGATTACGGTCCTTCTCGAAGGCAGCTACAAGCTTGAAACCCTCGGGAATAAAGCCCTTATAGTCCATAATAGCCCGTCCCAGCCGCCCCACTCCTACGAGCGCCATCGACCACTGCTTATCGAGCCCGAGAATCTGTTTAAGCTCGCTAAAAAGACGGCCTACATTGTATCCCCTGCCCTGTCTGCCGAATTTCCCGAAATAGCACAAATCCTTCCTGATTTGAGCCGGAGTCATCTTCAAGCGAGACCCCAATCCGCGAGAGCTGATGAAATCAATACCTTCAGCTTTTAAAAGCGCCAGTACGCGTAGATACATAGGCAACCTTGATACTACGACATCAGGAATCTGTCTGCGCATACTTTTCCCCCACCAATTTTATGTAAACTATTTTACGCCGATATGTACTGCTACAGTGCCCCGGCTAAGGCTCCTATAGTCCACCCGGTGAAAGCCAATCCTTTTCATGGTGTTCTGAAATTCCGCTATATTCACGAAATTATTTACCGAGTCCGGAAGGTATCGATAAGCTTTCTTATCTCCGCTCACCCAGCGACCGAGTAGCGGCACTATCCTGCAAAGATAGAACCGGTATAATGCTCCAATTGCGCCGTGCTGTGGCTTTACCAGCTCCAAACATATAACCCGCCCCCCGGGCTTAACCACCCTGCGCAGTTCCGATAGAAAAAGATTAACGTCCGATACATTGCGCAGGACGAATCCGTTCAGGGCGCAGTCGAAGCTATCACTCTCGAAGGGGAGAGTTAGAGCATCGCCCAATATGAAATCTATTTGTCCTGCCATTTTCTTCCTGCCTGCCTTCAATCTGCCCAGCTTAATCATTTCCGGGCAGAAATCCAGCCCCACTACCGAATTTGTATGCCTGGCAAGCTCCAGAGCCAGATCACCTGTTCCGGTAGCCACATCGAGCACACGTCCCTGCTCCGGACAGGCTAAATTCACTGCCACCCTTCTCCAACGCATATCCTGTCCCCAGCTCATCAAACGATTAACAATGTCATAAACAGGGGCTATTCTTGAGAACATATCTCTAACCAGTTGCTCTTTGGATTCCCTGCACAGCCTGTTAGCCACCAGCGCTCCATCTGCAAAGATAATAGCTAATTCTAATATCCTGTTCGGAAAAAGGCAATTGTCCGGGGAGTTTCCCGTAAGAAGCGTGAAAATCTATTCTGGGGGCTTTCCATTCTTATCGGAGGAGACACCTCCGCGCCATTTGAAAAGTATGTAGAGTCCCAATCCCAGAGCCATCCAGCCCAGACCGAGCCAGCGGCTGTAGGGCTGAGTATTCACTATCACGAACCATATTGCCACTGTGGCAACAAGCCCGATTATTGCAGTTATAGGTAACTCGCGACCCTTTATCCTTATGTTCCATCCAAGTTTAAACGGGCGTTCCAGTTTCGGCTGTTTGACTCTCAAGGCAAGAATGGAAGCATGAGCAACAGCAAAGGAGAGAAGCGAACCGAAGGTATATAAACCGCCGAGATTGCTGAAAATACTGACTGCATCGTCAGTGAAAAGTCCGGGTAACACAATGGCAATAGCTATTATAGTAAACACTATAATAGCTATGTAAGGCGTTCTGAAACGTGAATGCAGCCGATGAAATGCTGCCGGCAATTGTTTATTAGTACCCATAGAGAATGCAAGTCTGGATATACCCATTAAGCCGGCATTGGTGGCAATTAACAGAATGGTCGCAGCCAGCACGCCTACCAGCGGCTTGAAAATCATCTTCATCCATTCGAATGGAAGATTATAAGCTATGCCGGCAACCGGGTCCCTCGCCCACTCATTCGCTAACTCCTGAGGAGTCATTGCAGATAAGGCTACGATAGAAATGCCGGAAAACATAACCAAAACTGTAACGATCATTAATATCATTGCCCTGGGCACGCGGATTTGAGGACGGCGCGTTTCCTCCGCCATTTGAGACATAGTCTCCACCCCTGTGTATGCCAGCGCAGCTAATGCTATACCATAAATCAGATTCCCCGTCGAAGGCCAGTTTCCCGCACCGAAGATGTTCTCCTTCAACTGCTCGAATGTAAAAGCTACGATACCTGGACTAATTAACAACACCAGCCCGATGATAACCAGCGAAGCTTGCGTTGCCACATCAAGTACAGCAGCGCCTATGTTAACAAAAGAAGTCTCTTTGACGCCGATTATATTGATAAGCATTAGAAATAGTATTATGCCTATGGAGACTATAATACCCAGCACAGGGTCGTCTTTCAGAGGCGGCAGGAAGTAGCCTAGATAAGGAGAAACAGTATATGCAGATAGGGAAATTGTGACAATGTAGCTCAACAGCAAAGCCCAGCCCGCTGCAAAGCCCACATGCTCGTTAAACCCGCGACGAGCGAAGCTGGCAGAACCTCCCGCTTCGGGGAACATCGTTGAGCCCTCGGCGTAAGTGAGGGCAGTAAACACAAAGAGTATGCCGGCAGCAAGCAGTGCTATGGGGGTAGCCCCGACTGCCACTACGGCTACTATTCCGAGGGCATAGTAAATTGAAGAGCCTACGTTCCCATAGCCGGCGCTGTAGAGAGCACCGACTCCTAATACTCTACGCAGACGGCGGGCTGCCTCACGGGGTCGCCGTATTATTTTATCTCCCGGCTTACGGTGCTTGAGTTCCTGCAATTAAATCTGTCCCGAGTTGTTTTCGAATTTGGTTAACCTTTGATTGACCCTGCGTCTCTCAGCAGTAATAATCGCTTCAATCTGAGAAATGGCTGCCTCTATGCCATCCTTGTGATTGACTACCACATAGTCAAACATAGGCAATTGCTTCATCTCTTCTTGCGCCGCCTTCATCCTCAACTCCAGGTCTACCCCCGATTCCGTCCTCCGCCGTCTGAGCCGATTCTCCAGATCATTCATTGAAGGCGGTGCCAGGAATATAAACACAGCCTGAGGTATGATTTTCTTTATGGCGGCTGCTCCCTGAACGTCCACCTTAATCACTGCGTCCTGTCCCCTTCCCAGAGCTTCCTGTATCTGCCTTTTAGGAACTCCGTACAGGTTTCCATACACATTTGCCCATTCCAGAAGCTCATTTTTCGCAATCATCTTTTCAAAATCAACCCTGGAGACAAAGTAATAGTCAACGCCATCGCGCTCCCTTTCGCGCCGCGGACGCGTTGTAGCGGTGACAGCGTAATACAAGGGATAACGCCGTTTTTTCATCCCATTCAGGACGGCATCTTTTCCCACTCCGGAAGGGCCGGATATAACGATAAGCAACGGATTTGCCCTCGAATCTATCATTCCTGCTTCAAATCCAATCCCTTGCCTGCGGATAGCCTGTTAGCTATGGTCTCGGGATTCAGCGCAGCAAGCACAATGTATCCGTTATCCATGATTATTACCGCTTTGGTCTTCC
>VGNW01000234.1 GCA_016865955.1 Chloroflexota bacterium
AGCCCGTAGCGATGGGGAAGGACAAAGCCGCTGTATATACTCAACGAAAAAGTCAGGGCACCGTAGCTGAGAATCAAAACAAGGAGATATGAAGCCACCCTTGCCGGCAGCGGGAAATCCAGAAAATTCCTCAATCCGCTGGAAAGCCCGCTGAACAGGATGACAAGCAGGAATACCGCCCCCAGCGCCAGGTCGATAAAGAAAAGATACCGCCTCAGACGGGCGTACTCTTTCGCTTTTTCCTGTCTCCGGGGGTCAAGCTCTGGTTCGGGCATGTTCCTGGTCTATCTGAATGCTGCCGCTTTGACCTGCTTCTCTACGATAAGCTTGGTGCGATGGATAGATTTAGGGGGATTGTCAAAGCCCAGCGCCGATATAACCTGCTCAGGTCTACCTGTGCCGGCGCTGTCGCAACGCAGTCTCATCCCTATAACAAATTCGGGCGGATGTGACTCAATCAGCCAGATATCCTCTACTAAGGCTCGCAGGTCGTATTTGCGGACCTCCTTGTCACGAACGTGCTGCCAGGGTAGGCTATCGCTATCCAGCAGAGAATGAACGGCAGCCTCTACCTCCTTCGGCTTTTTATCGACATCTGTTACAACCTTATATTCGGCGAAGCGTATTTGAGATTGCAGCGAAGGCAACCCCGCCCCGATCTCCGCCACTTCCAGTATATCGATGCCGCGGGGCAATTGCTCCTTAACAGTTTTGATGAAAAAGTGCGGGGAAAGTCTTCGCTCCAGATAAATATCCATAAGCTCACTGCTGCTGGTAACCCCGATCGCCAGGGGCGCTGCCAGGGAGATGCGGGGGTGAGGGCTGAACCCCTGCGAATAAACCAGAGGGACATCGGCTCTGCGCAATACACGCTGCCACAGCCTCATCAGGTCGAGATGAGTGATGTACTTCAGTTCTTCACCGCGGCCGAACGTAATGCGCAATCGCTGCATCAAAGCTCCCTGGTCACCAGGATTTTCTCGATTTTTACCCCCTTCATCTCGGTAACAACGAACTTAAGTCTGCCGTGTCTCAACTGCTCCCCCTCCTTAGGTATATGTCCCAGCAAGTTGAGAACAAATCCGGCAACCGTCTCATAATCGCCCTCGGGTAATTCCAGTTTCAGTTGCTCATTAGCCTCATCTATCCTCATGCTGCCGTCTATCTGGAAGCTATTCTCGCCGATGGGCTCGTAGCCCTTATGTCTCTTCGCCAGCTGGTCCCCCAACTCTCCTACTATCTCCTCCAGAAGCTGCTCCATGGTCACCAGACCGGCGGTGCCGCCGAACTCATCGACAACCACGGCTATATGGCTGCCGGACTTCTGTATCTCGGAGAAAAGCTCAGCCAGAGGTTTGCTTTCCGGAACGAAATGTCCCGGTCGTACCAGTTCATCCACAGGTTTGTCTTCCTTCAGCAGTCCTTTAGCCTGAGCCATCAGCACATCCTTTATCCAGAGCACCCCGACTACATTATCTATGGTGTCCTGATAGACAGGGAATCGGGAATGCGGGGTCTGAGCATATATGGCGAGAAAATCAGCATAGGTCGTACCCTTCTCCACCCAGGTGATATCCGGCCTGGGCGTCATTACCTCAGCTGCCTGCCGGTCCCCGAAACGAAATACCCTCTCCAGCATCTCCGCCTCAGCCTCCATAAGAGTCCCCTCCTCAACCCCAACAGTCAGAGCAGTGCGAATCTCCTCCTCGCTGGTCAATGTTCGTGGTGATGGATGAGCGCCTATCAGCCTGGCTAATTTATCGGCGATCCAGACGAATATCGAAGCAATAGGCGACAGAATCCAGACTAACGCCCTCATCGGCGTAGCATAGAGAAACGCCAGACGCTCCCCGTATCTGGTTGCTGTGACTTTGGGAAAGACCTCGCCGAAAATAAGCAATACGATGGTGACACCTATAGTGCTCACCAGCACCGCCCGCCCCTCTGACAACACAGATGCTAATACTATGGTAGCCAGAGCCGCAGCGCCGGTGTTTACCAGATTGTTGCCCAGAAGAACAGTGGTCAGCAGTCGCTCCGGCTTCTCCGTCATCGTAGCTACCTGCTTGGCAGTAGCGCCCTCGGAGCCTTCAGTGGTTGCCAGATGCCTGAGACGCATCCTTTGCAGGGAGATGAAAGCCACTTCAGAGCTGGAGAAGAAAGCCGAAAATAGCAAACAGATAAAAAACAGCGCCAGATAAATAATATCGGTATTGTTCATAATATTACCCCCTCGCCTTTTAAGGCAGCGTCTCCGGTCTCCAGTTCACCCCATAGACTTCCGTTAAGAAGACTCATCATCTTTGTCTCCACCAGTTCGTTAGCCAGCTGCTCCCGGCTGCTGCTAAATACTCTCAGATAGTTATCGGTCAGCCCGAACCAGACTCCGTCCTTACACCCCTCCCACAACACTTTCATATTCCGTCCAACAAATTGCCCACGATAGTGCTGACTGCTTCCATGTGCCAGATCAAGCATAAGCCGGCAACGCCGATTTTTCTCGCTGTCTCTCACCGCCCCGGGCATTCGCGATGCTCTGGTTCCGGGACGCGCCGAGTAAGGAAATACATGCAACCGGGCAAAGCCCATCCGCTCACAGAAGCGATAGCTTTCCTCGAACTCCTCTTCGCTCTCGCCGGGAAATCCCACCATAATATCGCCGGTCAACGCCAGGTTTGGTATCGCCTCTCGAGCCCGCGATACGGCACGATCATACTCAGCCGTAGAATAGGCTCTACCCATTCTTTTAAGCACGGAATCGCTGCCGCTTTGAAGCGGCAGATGAATATGAGGACAGAGCCGGTTGTCGTCCCAGAGCTGGAGGAATTCAGATGTAAGGTCTCGCGGCTCCAGCGAAGAAAGCCTCAGCCGCTGTATCTCAGTCTCCTTCAGAATGCACCCCGTCAGCCCCGCCAGTCCGCCGTTATGATTGTAGCTCCCGATTCTGGTGCCGGTCAAAACAACCTCTTTATATCCCTCCCCCACCCTCGCCTTGACCTCGGCAATAATCTCCTCCTCAGGACGGTTTGTCTCGCGCCCGCGTACGCGGGGAACTATGCAAAAAGAGCAGGGCTGGCTGCACCCCTCCTGAATCTTGACCAGAGCGCGGGTTCTCAGCGATAGCCCTTGCTGTCCATCATTTGCCCTGCAATGCCTCGAACCATTCGTCATTGCTTCGATTACCTCAACCAGCCGCTCCTTATCGCGATTGCCCGCAACCAGGCTCACCCCTTCTATGCTGCTTAAATCGTCCCGCGCCCGCTCGGCATAGCATCCGGTAGCCACGATTAAGGCATGCGGATTGCGGCGGTGAGCCAGGCGCAGCAGATTCCGGGACTTGCGGTCGGCGATGTGGGTTACGGTGCAGGTATTGAGCAGGTAGATATCAGCGGCTTGGTCAGGAGATACGACCTTATAACCAGCCTCGAGGAACTTGCGAGCTAACGACTCTGTTTCCGCCTGATTGAGCTTGCAACCCAAAGTCTGCAGAGCTACGGTCTCCAGGCTAGACCACCTCCCCTCGACTGTCACCTCTGTTTCCTCCAACACGACCTGTGCCTAATTATATGTTGCCCAATCTGCTTGAGTCAAGTTCGGCGAACTCACGGAGAAGCCACCCTGATAAAAAGGAAGGGTGGCTGAACCGTACGGTTCAGCCACCCTTTGCCTGTTCCAGCGACCTTTATTTCTCTTCTTTCTTCTCTTCCTTCTTGCCCTCGATAACCTTCCTGGCTTTCACCCTTATCTGCTTGGGTTTAGCTTTAAAGCATATTTACAATGCTTTG
>VGNW01000235.1 GCA_016865955.1 Chloroflexota bacterium
CGCGATGGATGCTATCGTGATAGTTCGCGGAGACGGAAGCATAGGTTACGGAAGCCCTTCCATCGGGCGAATGCTCGGGTATAAGCTCGAAGAGGTAGTCGGCCCTGATGCCTTCAGGTTCGCTCATCCCGATGACATGCCCGGCGTTATGAACAGTTTTGCTGAGGTAACGAGGGAACCGGGTGCTGCTTTGAAGATAGAGTTGCGTATTAAGCATAAGGACGGCTCGTGGCGTGTTGTTGAAGCTGTAGCAAACAATCTTCTCGACAATCAAGCGATTGGCGGCATAGTTGTCAACTGGCGCGATATCACCGAGCGTAAAAAAGCCGAGGAGGAACGCTTAAAGCATACCAGGAGAGTGGAAGCCTTACATGCTATCGCCGAGGCAGCGAGCCAGACCCTCGAGCTTGAGGAGCTGCTCAATATGGCATTGGGCAAGACGCTGGAGGTTATGGAAGCGGACCTGGGCGGTATATATCTCATGGATATGCTGGAGAAGGAGCTTGTGCTCAGGGCATCTAAAGGATTGCCGGAAAAAGTTATTGAGCGTATATCCGTTATGAAGCTAGGGACAAAAAAAATTCAGGAAATCCAGAAATGGGCTGAGGGAAGTCTGGCTTTGGAGGAAATATTCGCGGAGAATGTTCGCGGCTATTTGTCAAAGGCAATAGAGGAAACGCAGATTAAATCGTATGCGGTTGTGCCCTTCTTTATCCGGGGGCAGTTACAGGGGCTTATCGCTGTTGGCACCCGCAATAGTCGCGAATTCGGCAGCGCTGACATGGACTTATTGAAGGCTGTGGGCAATCAGATAGGTATAGGTGCGCATAATGCTGTACTCTACGAAGAAGTGAGAGCCCTCATCAGGGAGACGCTGGATGCACAGGAGCGGGAAAGGGAACGCGTTTGCCTGGAGGTCCACGATGGTGTGGCGCAGACTCTGGTAGCGGCTTTCCAGTATCTGCAGTCTCTGGAAGCCATTTCGCCGGATGAAAAGGACGTTAAAGTTCTTATTGCCAAAGCAACCGTTCAGGTCAAGAAGGCTATTCAGGAATCGAGGGAGGTCATAAATAGCTTGCAGCCGGCTACTCTGAAAGATTTGGGACTGGTTACCACGCTGCGCCAGGAGATGAAGCGTCTGGAGCAGGAGACAGGGCTGAAGGTGGACTTTAAGGCCGATGACCTCAGGCTGCCCGGTGAAGTCGAGACGGGTTTATATCGCATTATACATGAGGCTGTTTTCAATGCCAGAAAGCACTCCAATACGAAACGTCTCCGCGTCCGCATAAACTCGGTTAACGGGTCGGTGAAGGTTGAGGTGAAAGATTGGGGCAAAGGATTTTCCCAGTCGCGCCTGGATTCTTCAAAGAGGCGGGGCACCGGTCTGTTCAGCATACGCAAGCGCATGGAGTTGATGAAGGGGGCCTGTGATATTAAGAGCGCTCCCGGACAGGGTACAACTGTCTCCGTAGAGATACCGTTTACCGCGGCAAAAGAGTAGCCTGAAAATCATGGTACCTGCGTTGTCTTGTTTCTTTAGTGGCCTCTTTATGTCATTCCAAAGCCATCCTTCCTACAGGAAGGAGGCTGAGGAATCTCCACTGTAATCACAGGTAAGCCTCTTTCTGCTCCCCGGGGATGTTATCATCAGCAGCGAGCGATGAATGGACTACTCACCACAAATGGCATAAAACCGACCGCTAACGAAATATGGGTAGGTCGGAGCAGGTGCTCCAAGCTACCCCTTAGTGCTGCCATCCTGCTGAGTTCCATAAAAATAGTTGCACTGTCGAGCCGTTTGTTATTTAATAGGGTAACCCATTTTTTTGTTGAGGGAGCATGGTTATGAAAAAGCAGGACATCTGCTGGATGAGCGCTGCTGATTTAGCCGAAGCAATAAAGACCAAAAAACTATCGCCTGTCGAGGTTATTAAAACTTTTCTTGAGCGCATTGAGTCGGTAAACCCTGAGATTAACGCCTATGTTACTGTGACGGCGGATTCAGCCTTGAAAGAAGCAAAAAAGGCTGAGAAAAAAGTGATAAAAGGCGGCAAGCTGGGCCCTCTTCACGGAGTGCCTGTCTCCATAAAGGACATGATTTTCACCAGTGGCGTGCGCACTACGTTCGGCAGCAAATTGCTGGAGGATTTTGTCCCCGATGAGGACGCTGTTGTTGTGTCACGTTTGAAGAAGGCGGGGGCTATAGTGCTGGGGAAGACCAACACCTCGGAGTTCGGATTTAAACCATTGACGGACAACCTTGTCTTCGGCATTACGCGCAACCCCTGGAATCTGGAAAAAAGCTGTGGAGGTTCGAGCGGCGGAGCTGCTGCTTCAGTTGCAACAGGTTTGGGACCGCTCGCCGTTGGCGCTGACGGAGGGGGTTCCATTCGTATCCCTTCCAGTTGTTGCGGTGTGTTCGGAATCAAGCCGCAACACGGTCGCGTGCCCCGCTACCCGGCATTCAGCGGCGGGGAGCTTATAACCCACGAGGGCCCGATAACACGGACGGTCGAGGATGCGGCGCTTATGCTCGATGTCATAGCCGGTTACCACTGGGGAGATGGCTATTCGTTGCCGTCACCGGTGAGCAGCTTCGCGAGGTCATTGGGAAGAGGTGTGAAAGGTCTGAGAGTTGCCTGGAGCCCTGATTTGGGCTTCGCCACTGTAGACCCCGAGGTTAAAAAGATATGCGAGCGGGCAGCCAAGAAGTTCTTTCAAATGGGCGCTGAGGTTGAGGAAGCCCATCCGGGATTTGAGAATCCCGAGGTGCATATAGGCAACATCTTCGGAGGCGATGCCGTAGCGGCGCTCTCTGTGCTGGGTCCCGTGGAGGGTTTTATCGACAAGGTAGCCCCTCTCACGGCGGCGATGCTTTTCGTGTCAGGTGAGTTGAAAGCCAGCGATTACGCCAGGACTTTATTCGCTAAACATGAGATGGCTTTGAAGTCGGGCAAGTTTTTTCAGAAGTACGACCTGCTCCTGACACCGACGGTTGCAGGGCCGCCCTTGCCGGTGGGAAGCGATGACCCCATCGAGTTTCTGAAGTGGATTCCCTTCGCGCCGGTGTTCAACTTCACAGGGCAGCCGGCAGCTTCGATACCGGCTGGGTGGACTAAGGACGGGTTGCCCGTGGGACTACAAATCGTAGGGCGACAGTATGATGAGTACACTGTGTTTCGGGCTGCGGCGGCTTTTGAGCAGGCAAGTCCCTGGACGCACAGGAAGCCGTCTCCGGGCTAGTACTATTTTCTTAAGAAAAGGACGGTTATTAGAACGATTCTCCTCATGATAAGCGTTGCGCTGTCCTGGCGTTTTTGATATATTTGCCCTGATTAAAATGATGGAGTGGTACACAGCTAGACCCGAAATGCGATCCAGTGAATCTCGGGAGGGATTCGGACATATCGATAATGCTGTGAGAGGTGAATGCTATGGCGGGGAAGTCGGAAGGGAATAAAGGGCCGAAAAAAGCAGCCGCCGGTAAGAAGGATTACGGCTTGCTGGGCAAAAGCGGGTTCATAGCTGCGGCAATTATAGATGGAATGCCTGACGGTGTTGTGCTGGTCGACATGAGCGGCAAAATCATCTATGTGAACAAGGCTTTCGAGAGAATGCTCGGATACCAGGCTGATAAACTGACCGGTGCATCTGCTCTGGAGTTGCCGACATATAGAAAATCCAAGGACAGGGTCAAAGCCAGAGAATACCTTATGAGGATGGTTGAGAAGGGCGGTTCGGAGCACATAGATATGAGTGCCGTTACCAGTGATGGCAGGGAGAT
>VGNW01000236.1 GCA_016865955.1 Chloroflexota bacterium
CTTTCGTGGCTTCATGCAGAAGAGGCAGCAGGATGCCGGTGCCGCTGCCGATATCCAGTACGGTCTCGCCGGGCACGATGTTTAATTCATTGACTAACGATGGGAGTCGAACCCTGGTCTCTTCGGAGACCAGGTGGTTCCATTTCCCTGCCAGTTGATTAAAATACTCGCGATGGTTCATCGTTGGGCTTCCATTTTTTAACCTTGCGTTTGGGCGAGAATAAGGTGGCTATGGCGAAGATTATCGAGGACGCTACGATGATGGCGGCGCCGCTGGGCACATCGAGCCAGTATGAGGCAAGCAGCCCCAGCCATCCTGAAACAACACCGAATAACGCGGCAAGCGCAAACATCCGCTTCAGGCTGTAGGTGAGCTGGTAAGCCGCTGCAGCAGGATTGATGATTAGGCTGAATATGAGCAAACCCCCGATGGGCGATAACGATACGGTGATGGTCGAGCCGGTAAGGAACAATATTCCATAGAGGATGAGCCCGGCAGGGATACCCACCGCCAGCGCTATTTCGCGATTGAAGATGACAGCCTGTATCTCTTTGTAGAATAGAATCACGATTCCCACTACCGCCGCTGCTACGATGCCGAGCAGGATCAGGTCGGTCCTGCTTACAGTGAGGATGCTGCCCCAGAGCAATCCCAGCATCTCGGTCTTCGGCCCGGGCATCAATCCCATGAAAATGAAGGCAAGCCCGAGCATCAGTGAGAACAGCACGCCGATGGAGGTATCGAGGTTCAGCTCGCCTCGTCGGGCAAGCGGTCCGATGATGGCGGCGACGCCCATGCTGAACAGGAAAGCGCCGAGCAGCGGGTCGAATCCGATAAGAACTGCCAGCAAAGCTCCGGCGAAGGCGGCATGTGACAAGCAAACGCCGATGAATGAGATTCCCATTAGCACTACGAAGACGCCGATAGTAGCGCAGGCAACCCCACCGAGGAACGCCGCCAGTATGGCGTTCTGCATGAACGAGTAACCGAAGATTGAGAAATCCATTTAGCTTGCTTTGAGGAATACCTTTTTGCCCTCGTGCTCCTGTATCGTTATCGGCGCATCGTAGAGGCGGCTGAGGATATCGGTTTTCAGTACCTGCTCCGGTTTACCCTGTCCCCAGATTCTGCCTTCCTTCATTAGAATCACTCGGTCGCAGACATCCGGCAAAGCATTCAGGTCGTGGGTCACAAACAGCGTGGTCAGGTTCTGGTATTCGTGGATTACCTTTATCAGTTCCAGTAACTCGCGCTGGGCGCGCCAGTCCAGGGATGCTGTGGGCTCGTCAAGGAGAAACATCTCGGGCTCCTGAGTCAGGGCGCGGGCGATGGCTACCCTCTGCTGCTCACCGCCGGATAGATGCCCGATGGGTCGGCTCGCCAGGTGGCTCATCCCGACCAGCTCCAGCGCCTTATCTACGATATCGCGGTCTCTTTTATCCGGGCGGCGGAATAAGCCAAGTTGACCGTAGCGCCCTACCATCACCACCTCCCGCACATTTATCGGCATGCGCGGGTCGATGTTCTGAAGCTGGGAGACATAGCCGATGCGTTTTCTGATGCCGTTGACGGAGCCTTTGCTGATGCTCTGCCCCAGAACTCGGACATGCCCCTGAAGCAGCTTCCCCAGGCCGTTAATCAGAGTGAGCAGCGTGGTCTTCCCCGCACCGTTAGGTCCGATTATGCCCAGGAATTCGCCTTTATTAATCTCCAGTGAAACGTCCCGCAGGGCGACATCCTCTCTATAGGAGACCACCGCCTTGTCGATTTTGACTATCGTATTGTTCATAGCGTTGTCCTCTTTATGGGTTGCTCTGTAGATATTCCGCCAGCGCTGCCAGCAGCAGCTCCACATCCTTCTCCAGCGCCTTCTCCCAGGTCTCGGTATTGTCGAAGCCGCCGGGGAAATTGGTTAAGGTGACCTGGGCGGCTCCGATTTCCTCCGCCATAATTACGCCGGCATCAGCCTTGCCGCTCTGCAGATTGTCGATAACTATCGCTACGCCGGATTGCCTGCCCGTATTAATCAGCTCCTGCATCTTCTGCGGCGTTAAATCCTCGGGGCGCGGGTACGAGGCGAGAACGTTGAAGCCGCTCCATACGATAAGCCCCTTTATCATGTTGCCGCAAATCACCTTGTACTGGCTTACGTTTGCCGCAGTAAGCTCCGCCTTCAACTCGTTGCCTTTGGCTGCGATGGCTTCCTGAAACGATTTCGCGTTGTCCTGATAAAAGACGGCGTTCTCGGGGTCTGCTTCAGCCAGAGCGGCGGTGATGTTTCCCACCGCCTGTGAATGAACCGCGGGCGTCATCCAGTTGCCGTCGATGTTGAGTGTAACGACCACGAGGTCGGGATTGTTTGCCGAATCGATTAACTGCGTGCTGAACATCTCGCCCTGCCAGCCGTGCTTGAAAAAGAGCTGGGCGTCTGCCAGCATTTGAATATCGCCGGGTTTGACATCGAAGTGTCCGGGACACTGGGCGGGCGGTATGATGTTGGTAACCTCCACCATATCGGCTCCGACCTGTTCCACTATCGAGGCAATTATTGAGGTCGTCGTGACCACCTTCAGCTTGTTGGAAGCCTGCTCTTCGCTGCATCCCGGAAATAGAACCATAAGGATCAGCAGAAGCATCACGATGGCAAGGCGGGGTGCGAATGCGGACGGTTTCAAGTTATAGCTCCTTTTACTTTATTTGAAGCTCCACGACCGTTACCTTGTGCTGTAACAGGTCAATCTTCTTAATCTGGGCGGAAAGCCGTTTCTCGTTTCCCAGTATATCTCGGAAAAGCAGGCGCTTTCCTTGTACGTCGACTGTTACGACATCTTTCATGACTTCCTTTTCTTTTCCGTTGCTTATGACGTATGCTGTCGCTTCACACATCCCTTCCTCCCCCCTCGATAATACCGGATGCACTTCGATGTAATTGCAATTATTTGCAATTGTAAGCTAAAAAATTTACCTTCGGCACTCCACACAGTTGCCGAAGACGGCGAGATGGCTCAAATCAGCCTTGAAGCCGTATTTGCGTAACAGGACGCCTTCCAGCGGCTGCAGCGCCGAGTCGTCAAGCTCGAACATCCGGCCGCACTTTCTACAGACCAGATGATGGTGATGCCCCTTCTCCACCGAGTGGTAACGGAATCTGCCTCCGCCCAAATCGGTCTCGGTCACCAGCCCCAATTCTTTCAACAGTTCCAGGGTGCGGTACACCGTGGAGATATTTACCTGCGGGTATTTAGCGTGCACCTGCTCATATATCTCATCGGCGCTGATATGGTGGTCGCTGTTGTGAATTGTGGTCAGTATCATGCGGCGCTGCGGCGTCATACGGTAGCCCTGGTCTCGCAAAGTCTCGGTGCAGCTCATATTTCAACCCCTAGCGAATATTATAACAGGGGAAAGGGCTTATTGCAACTGGTTGCAATAAGCCCTAAAAGATAAGGGTAGCTTGGAGCATCCGCTCCAAGCGCGGGTCGGAGCAGACGCTCCGACCTACCCCAGTGTCGTTGTAGGATTCCCGACTTGCCGGGGTGACTCCTCGCATGCGCTCGGAGCAGGCTCCACAATCCGGTGGGGTGGTGAACTGACTGCTGAAAGCTGACCGCTGAAATCCATTTTTCACTTTGCACTTTTCAATTTGCAATTCCCAAAGTGTCTTTGATTATATGAAAGCGCTGCGGTACCCCCTATACTGTAGGGAAAGCCGAACGAAGAGTAAGGAGGTACTGCAGCATGAAGTATTATATCGGATGTGACG
>VGNW01000237.1 GCA_016865955.1 Chloroflexota bacterium
TGCCGATAGCATAGGCTCCGATAGCCATTCCCTCAAGGATGGAGTGAGGATTGCCCTCCAGCACAGCTCTGTTCATATATGCACCGGGGTCACCCTCATCTCCGTTGCAGACCACGAACTTCTCATCGCCTGCTGCTCTACGCACGAAGCTCCATTTGGTACCGGTAGGGAATCCGGCGCCGCCCCGGCCCCTGAGTCCTGCTTTGGTTACCTCACTGATGACATCGTCGGGTTTCATCTGGGTCAGTGCCTTGGCCAGCCCCTGGTAGCCGTCCCTGGCGATGTATTCCTCTATACTCATGGGGTCCATATCCTGGTTGTGCATAATACGGATGTGTTGGAGTTTGAAGGTGGGCGACTCGAGGTCCAGCAGCCATTCCGTAACCGGTTCACCCTTGATGAGGTGCTTCTCCACAATCGTGGGCACCTGCTCGGGGGTCAGGTTGCAGTAGATTACCGTGCCCTTCTGCGGATGGATAACCGTGACTACCGGCTCTCGCTCGCAAGGCCCTATGCAGGCAGCTTCGGTGATTATCACGTTGGACAGCTTGCCGGCTGCCACCTCTTTAATGAAGGCTTCCTGCACGAACTTGGCACCGCCGGCAATGCCGCAGGTGCCTAGGTGAACTTTAACCTGAATTTTTTTGGCTCGCTCATCCAGCTTTTTCTGAGCCGATGCCTTGAATTTGTTTAGTTCGTCGACCGACATTAGCCGCTTCGCCATATCTCCTCCTAAGCGTAAGAGCTCAAGACCTCTTTCATCTTGGTGGGGGTCATACGGCGGTTTACCTTCTCTCCGATTGATACCACGGGAGCAAGGCCGCAGCATCCCAGGCATCTCACCATTTCCAGAGAGAATGTGCCGTCCTTGGTGGTTGAGCCTGGTTCAATGCTCAGTTCCTTCTC
The DNA here is from genome assembly GCA_016865955.1 of Chloroflexota bacterium. GTDB lineage: Bacteria > Chloroflexota > Dehalococcoidia > SZUA-161 > SZUA-161 > VGNW01. Next base: position 907 of record VGNW01000237.1, read on the forward strand.
CAGGGTCTTCAAAATCCTTTCGCCGCCGCGAACATAGCATGAAGTTCCCATACATATCGAGATAGTGTGTTTACCTCGGGGAACCTGGGTGAAGAATGAGTAGAAAGTGGTAACACCATATACTGTGCTGAGCGGTATTTTCATATCGCGGGAAATCGCCAGCATAACGTGCTGGGGTAAATACCCGATGAGTGCCTGTGCCTTTTGCAGAACAGGAATCAAAGCTCCTGCCTGTCCTTTGTTTTTCTCGATTTCAGCTTGAACCTGACGGAATATCTCGGCTGCCGAGCTTTTTCTTCCTCCTGTAGAGACCGGCTGTTCTGTTTCGGCTTTTGGCATACTGAACCTCCCCTAGTTGTTTCCATTCAGTTCATCTAGAATCATCTTAACACACCTCGGAATTGCCTTCTTTACCTTAGGCGTGAACTCCTCGCCGAAATTACTTGTATCGGCTACTTCTATGGCATAGATAATAATTTGCCCGGGCATAGGCATACCTATCTTATGGCCAAGCTCAAGCGCCGTGGCGAAGTTTACATCGTGAGGCGAGGAGGCGTGTCGCGTATCGTTGAATGCCTCAGGGGTCAGGCGGTAGATTTGCCCTGCCTTTCCGTTTGCGGTCTGGATGGCATCGACGATAATAGCTTTATCGTAGCCGACCAGCAGGTCTAATAAACTCAGACCCGACATGCTGGTCTCTTCAACTGTTATATCCTGGTTGGAAATCCTATTTTCTAGTTCCTGGGCTATCCGGTTTCCTATGCCGTCATCGCTGAGTATCGGATTGCCCAACCCTAGAATCAGCGTTTTCATTTTTTTCTTCAGTCTAGCGCAGGTTCTGGCTCAGCGTTTCGATAACCTCTCCCCTGCTGTTATAGATGACCACTTCCAGAGGCATTTGCCCCGGCAGAGTATGGGTAGCGCAGGCACTGCACGGGTCGTATGCCCTGAATGCCATCTCAACCATGTTGAGCAGCCCCTCTTTCACATCCTTGCTCTTTTTAATCAAGCCCTGGGCTGCTTTCTTGATAGACATGTGCATGGCCGGGTAGTTGTGTGCTGTGGCTACGATAAGATTCGCTTTGGTAACAATGCCGTTTTTATCCGTTTGATAGTGATGAATAAGGGTTCCTCTTGGGGCTTCCACAATTCCTACACCCTCATCTGGCGTGGCGGTAGGTATAGTGCGAACCTTGGGGTCAGTAATCTCCTTGTCCCTGCTGAGTTCGAGCAGCCTCTCGGAAGCATACAGCAGTTCGACCAATCTAGCCCAGTGGAATGCCAGAGTGGCGTGAGCGGGTTTACCGCCCAGCGTCTTGAATAATTTGTCATATTCTACCTGAGCCAGAGGCGTCGCCATACCATCTGCCACATTGAGCCTTGCCAGCGGGCTAACACGATAGATGCCGCTGTCTTTTCCCTCGACGAAACCTTTCCAGCCCACCTTCTTCAGGAAGGGGAACTTCAGATAAGACCAGGGCTCGGTATGTTCGGCAACGTAGTCAAGATACTGGGCTGGCTTGAATTTATATACCTCTTTCCCTTCCGGGTCGATTACGCGAACCTCGCCGTCATAGAAATTGATTTTATTATTGTTATCGACCAGTCCCATGTAATAGCTCTTCATGGTATAGATGTTGCCGGTAATCAGGTTCAGGTAATCCTTGTTAGCCAGGACAACATCGTTAAACAGTTTCAAACTGAATTTGCTGAACTCCACACAGGACTTTGCCTTTTCCTCGAAGTCCGTTCTCTGTTCCTCTGTGATAGGTTTGCTCATGCCTCCGGGGATACCGCCCACCGGATGGGTTGCCTTGCCGGCAATGGAGGCTTGTATGCTCTGCGCATAGGCTCGATGTTTTATTACCTCGCCACCTATCTGAAGCCCGACCTTGGAGATGACGCCCAGGATGTTTCTCTGGGCAGGGTCGCTGGTGGGACCCATGACGAAATCGGGAGCAGCCAGGGCGTAGAAGTGAGCGATGTGGGAGTGAATATAATGAGCGCAGTAAAAAGCCTCCCTCAGCTTCTTACCTGCTGGCGGAGGGTCGACATGGAACACAGCGTCTGTGGCCTTGCACGAGGCCATGTGATGTGCCCCCGGTCAGACACCGCATATTCGCGGCACTATCCGGGGCATCTCCTCAACCGGCCTGCCCTCGCAGAACTTTTCAAAGCCGCGCAACTCAGGTATCTGGAAGTAGGTATTGGCAACATCTCCCTCGTCATTGAGGAATATTTCTATCTTGCCATGCCCTTCCAGCCTGGTTATGGGATCAACACTTACCTTTTTCATCCTGTCCTCCCCTCTATTTCCGTTGGAGGTGTTTTCTCTTTAACATTGAGCTTGACATACCGAATCTATAGAACGTACCTGCCGGGTCGACCACTTCTTTTACCATTTTCTCGATATCTTCTTTGCTGCTCGCATCATAGATGGAGGCGACAGCGCTAACCAGCTTTGCCCCCTGGTCGGCTACGCCTGCCGGCGGGCCGAAGCAGCCGCGGCAGGGTATGTTTACTTTGACGCAGAGAGAACCGCAGCCTCCCCTGGTGGCGGAGCCCATACAGAGTAACCCCTGCTCCAGCAGACATTTCTGCGGGTCGGGGATAATCTCATGAGTCCGGTATATCTTGGTAATCTTCTTATCCTCTTTTTTGCGGTCGCATTCATCGCATAGCGTCTTTTCTGAGGCGATGACCGCACCCGGCGGCGGCAGACTGTTGGTAGCCAGGGCATTCACCACTTTAAGTATCAGTTCTACCGTCGGCGGGCAGCCGGGCACGAAGTACTCGACAGGCACTACCTGAGCCAGTGTAAGCACATCGTCATAAAGCTCAGGGAG
>VGNW01000238.1 GCA_016865955.1 Chloroflexota bacterium
ATTGCGGATTGCGGATTGCATGAGCACCGATCATCTGCCCTTTGTAACGCGCGGGCAGTGAGTGGGCCGCGTCTTCCAGGATGAAAAGGTTATACTGCTCGGCCAGAGCATTCAGCGGCACCATATCGCAGGGGTGGCCGTACAGATGCACCGGCATGATGCCTTTGATTGCGGATTGCGGATTGCGGATTGCGGATTGAAGCGTCCGCTCAACTTGCCCCGGATCAATGTTCAGGGTGTCTGGCGCGACATCTACCAGGATCGGTCGCGCGCCCAGGTGTTCGATGACGTGAACGGTCGAGCAAAAGGTCATCGGGGTGGTGATGACCGCGTCGCCCGGCCCCACGTCCAGCGCGGCCAGACCGACCAGCATGGCGTCGGTAGCTGAGCTGACCGCCAACGCGGCCGGCGCGCCGAGGTACTCAGCGAAATCACTCTCGAAGCGCTTGACTTTGGGCCCCGTAGTGATCCAGTCGGAACGCAGGGTGTCGAGGACTTCGGCGATCTCCTCGTCGCCGAGCAAGGGAGGGGAGAAAGGTAGAAAAGTGTCACGCATCGCTGGCTACCTCGTTTGTCGGTTCTGCCTGGCCAGGAAGATCAATGACGTATTCATTCATGGCCCGCCCCTCAGGCGTCATGAAGGTGTGCTCACAAACGAAGCCCAGTTTCTGATAAAAGCTATTGGTTGCTTCATTGTTGTCTCGATCTGTGGTAAGATCCACTTGCCGCAATCCTCTGGCGGTCGCCTCATCCAAAAAAGCCGATACAAGAGCCTGGCCAATTTTTTGTCCCTGAAGTGCTGGATGTACAACAATTGACATCAGAGTCCCACGCCCGGGCCGATGAGTAACTTGATTGGGCATAGACAGCGCCCGCAATAGGCGAGGGATTATCGACGGGCGCTTCAATAACGCCCGTGTCGAAGCCAATCCAAAACGCCACCATCGCTTCACGAGCAAACGCCGATAGAAACCTGCTGGCTGCGACGTGCCAGTCACAAAACCACTGATGCCGTTCTTCTGACTCCTGACCACAAAACCTATACCATCCGAATCTGTCAATGTTGCTAAATAGAGCTCCTTCAAGAAAGCAGGACCTAGAAAGGTCAAAAAGAATCCTGGAAACCCCGTCTGGTGAGTGACAACCATAGATGGCACATCTGATATGTTAGCTATTTCAACCCTGATTGAACCCGTATCAAGCGTGGCATCAACTGCCATAGCTATTTCGTTGTCCTACTTGCCAGTAGTTTTTGAAAAAGGATCTCATACAGAGGAACCAGCCGAGCCCGAGTGAAACTGGTAAGATACTTGTTACGCCCTGCGTCACCCATTTCTGCACGCCTGGCAGCGGGCAAAGAAAGGAAATCCCGTACCGCTTTGGCGATAGCTGCAGGATCATCAGGACGACACACAATGCCCGCGCCCGTTTCTTGAATCAAATCGGCGACAACCCCCGATGCGGCAGCCAAAATCGGTCGTCCGCTCGCCATATAGGCGTATGTTTTTGATGGAACTGTAATCTCGTAATGAGGATCTCGAGCTAGGTGCAGAAACAACAGATCGGCAAATGCAAAATAGCGAGCAGTTTGTTCTGGTGGACGACTGCCCAAAAAACGGACGTTGGATATCCCAAGCTTCTCTGCGCGAGCAGAGAGGGATTCGCGCTCGATGCCATCGCCAATGATGACGAATTGCACTTGAGGGAGATCCTGCAGCAGTGAAGCTGCATCTAGCACGACACCAAGGCCTTGAGCAGTACCTATATTTCCACCGTAGATAATGTTGATACGATCAACCAACCCTTCACGCGCACCAAGGTCAGGGTCACGCTGAGTTGGGAGAAAATCCTGGTCATTTGCCCAGTTGGGAATCAATTCGATCTTATGTTCTGGAACGGCGCGGGACATCAGGACGCGCTTGAAACCTTCAGAAATGGTTGTCAGCACAGTCGCTCGCCGATAGATGAACCTTTCTTGTGCAGCTAAGACAGTGTTCAACCATCCATTTAGGCCTTTCGTAGTTGTACGTCCCCAATCAGGCCACAGGTCTTGCACTTCGTGAATCCACGGCGCACGCTTCATTAGAGAAATACCGATACCAGGCAATCCAATCTGATAGGTCCAAATCAGATCCGGTCTCTCAACAAGCAGACTCCCTCCTATCATTGCTGTCAACGAAAAAGAAGTGTATGACATCAGCCGCCGGAATGCGGATCGACTACGGTCAATCACATGAGCAAGTCTGATGACGTTGACACCGTCAATGGTTTCTCGTTTTGCCAATCGGGTACGGTATCCAGGGTAAAGATGACCACTTGGATAGTTGGGGAAACCGGTTATCACGGTGACTCGATACCCCCGCTTCACTAACTCTACAGCCAAATCGTGCGGTTTTCCAACTGGTTCGGGGTAATACCACAGACTGATAAGCAGAATGTTCACTGGTGCCTGTTACCCGTTATGCGTCTTCTGCCAAACGACCCGGTTCACGTACTCTGTGTAACTCAAAATAATCCGCACTACTTTTTCCGACACATTCGGCGCCGTGTAATCGCCCACGATACGCAGCAGACGTTTCTCTCCACGCGGCTGGTTTTCCAGGATGGTCAGACCCTCGGCGATGCGCTCCCAACTCAGTCCCACCATCATCACCGCACCCTCTTCCATCCCCTCGGGCCGCTCGTGCGCCTGACGGATGTTGAGCGCCGGGAAGTTGAGGATGGACGACTCCTCGGTGATCGTGCCGCTGTCGGACAGCACAGCGCGGGCGTTCTTCTGCAGCTTGACGTAATCGAGCAAGCCAAAAGGCTTCATCAATTCGATCTGCGGCGGCAGGACCACTCCTTCGGCCTCCAGCCGCTTGCGGGTGCGCGGATGGGTGGTCATGATGACGCGGCGACCGGTCTCGGCCAGGTGCGTCAACACATCCACCAGCCCGGCGAACTGCGCCAGCGCATCCACGTTTTCCTCGCGATGCGCACTGACGACGTAGTACTCCCGCTCAGTCAGCCCCAGCCTGGTCAGCACATCTGACGCCTCTATCTTAGGCAGGTAGTGGTGCAGCACCTCGTACATCGGGCTGCCGGTGACAATCACCCGGTCGGGTGGCAGTCCTTCCCGCAGTAGATACTCCCGGGAAATCTGGGAATAGGGCAGGTTGATGTCGCTGATGTGATCCACGATCTTGCGGTTGATCTCCTCGGGCACGCGCTGGTCGAAGCAGCGGTTGCCGGCCTCCATGTGGAAGATGGGGATCTTCAACCGTTTGGCCGCGATGGCAGCCAGGCAACTGTTGGTGTCGCCCAGGATCAGCACGGCCTCGGGCTGCACTTGGCGCAGCACCGCGTCCGAACGAGCAATCACCAGGCCGATGGTCTCAGCGGCTGTGCTACCGGCCGCCTCCAGGAAGAAGTCGGGCTTACGGATCTCCAGGTCATCGAAGAAGATCTGGTTTAGCTCGTAGTCGTAGTTCTGGCCGGTGTGGACGATGACGTGCTCGACGTAGCGGTCCAGCGCGGCCATCACTCGGGACAGGCGGATGATCTCGGGGCGGGTGCCGACGATGGTAGCGATCTTCATAGAGCTCCAGAGGTCAGAGATCAGAGGTCAGAGATCAGAGGTCAGAGGTCAGAGGTCAGAGGTCAGAGATCAAAAGTCAGTGAGCGGAGATCAGGAAGGAGCTGGGGGCTTTGATCATGCTACCGAGCATCTTACCGATCTCCGAGT
>VGNW01000239.1 GCA_016865955.1 Chloroflexota bacterium
TTCCTTTTGCACCTTAATCTGCCGGATCAGTGGAATAATAATAGCAGGCGATGTCGACCCAACCATGGCACCCAGCATTAAAGACATCGTCAGGCTTAATTCAGTAAAGTAGTAGGCTAGTGCACCCACCACACCCATAGTGCCAGCGAAGCTGAGGATTGTCAGGAGTAGTGTTCGTATCAGTGTCTTTCTCAAAACTGCCAGGTGTATCGTTATGCCAGCTTCAAACAATATGATTATCAGTGTAATTGCCGTGAACACCGGGCCGACGACGCCGAACTCAGTGGGTGTTATGATGTTAAAGACCGGTCCGAGACAGACACCGATGGCAATCAGGAACAACACGTCGGGGATCTTGGTGCGGCCAAACAGCAGGGTAAGTACATGCGCCAGGAAGACGAGAAGTCCGATAACGGCTATAGTCAGAGCAAGGTCCATAATTACGTGGCTCCCATCGGCAGGTGTGCTTTCGTGAAAATTGCACCAGTTCGTCCCGCCCCGCTAAATGTTAGCATCACCCAGCTTACTGTCAAGCTTATGGGGCCTGTTTTCCCCTATAACCTGACTCTCTTCTGAACTTTCTTCCACGAACCGGTGATAAGGAAACTCTCCTCCATATTATCAATCATCCCGACGAATTTGTTCATGGGAATGGCAAAGGAGAGCATGTTTGCGGGCACAAAAGGTCGCGCCGAGATGTCGAACATCCCGATAACACCCCTGGGACGGGAGGAAGCTATCTCCAGATAAGGATGCTGGAATATGGAACCACAGCCGGAGCTGAAGGGTGCGAAAACGCCGTTCGGTTCTGCTTCATCGAAATTAGCCAGCGTGAAAAGACCGGCAAGGACGTCGGGCTGGGCAAAGAAGATGACAACCTCGGGATTATCAGATTCCCGCAGCATGTCCCATCTTTTGAACACTACGAAACGAGCAGGCGCTTTGAAGGCCGGCGCGTGTTCCATCGCCTTCTTGACCAGCTCAGGCGACTTTTTATAGCGTTCCCCTTCAAGCTCACCCGGGATGCCGCAGGAGAGGAAGTATTCGAACTTGGGCATTATTTTCTGGGCAAAGCCGAGGTATCTTTTGCCGCCGAAGCAACCCACTGAATCAGCGTTGAAGGCGTACGACTTGCCATCCCGGATTTTAGATAGTGCTGCTATTACGCATCTGGGCAGAGAACCGGGTTTAGCCAGTTCAGCGCGTCCTTCCTCATCCGTGTAATAGAAAGTTATCGGCAGTTCAGCATCGTTGAAGTGCTTCTTCCAGCGAGCGATGAATTTTTCTTTGATTTTAATATCCATAGCCTAATTCTCCTGTCTAACGGGATGCAGTTCATTGGAAAACCTTATATACTACTGACACGATGGTGTCAAGAAATAAAGGTAAGGGGAATCAGGGAGGTCTGTCATGAAAAAGGGTAAGAGAATCGCCATTCTCACTGGCGGAGGGGATTGTCCTGGAATCAATGCCGTTATCAGAGCAGTCACCAAGAAGGCAATCCTCGAATATGATATGGAGGTCATCGGCATCCTCGACGGCTACGACGGCGCTATCAAAAATCGCCATAGAAAGCTGGAGTACGATGATGTCTCGGGGATACTAACGCTGGGCGGCACTATATTGCACACCTCTAAAACAGCCAACCCCTACAGGTATGCGGTCAAAAAAGGCGGAAAGATAATATTCGAGGATGTTTCGAAAGCAGCCATCAATAACCTCAAGAAACTCGATATAGATTGCCTCGTGTGCATAGGAGGAGACGGCACATTATACATAGCCAATCGCCTGTTCGAGGATGGAATCCCTGTAGTGGGAGTGCCCAAGACGATTGACAACGATATCAGGGGCACCGATATTACCTTCGGCTTCGACTCCGCTGTATATATAGCCACCGAAGGCATAGATAGAATACACTCCACCGCACAGGCGCTTCACCGCGTGATGATAGTAGAGGTTATGGGACACCAGGCAGGCTGGATTGCGCTGCACTCCGGAATCGCCGGCGGGGGCGACATTATCCTGATACCGGAAATTCCCTTCGATATGGAAATAATAGCCAACAAAGTAAAGGAGCGGAACAAAAAAGGCAAAAGGTTCAGTATTGTCGTTGTTGCGGAGGGCGCGAAGCCGAAGGGTGGAGATGTGGTGATACAGCGGATTGTTAAACAGAGCTCCGACCCTATCCGCCTCGGCGGCGTGGGTTTCGTTCTGGGGGCTGAGATTGAGAAACTGTCGGGTATCGAGACACGCACGGTAGTAATGGGACACCTGCAGAGAGGCGGTTCGCCCACGCCCTTCGATAGAGTGCTGGCGACAAGGCTGGGCACCAGGGCTTTAGATTTGATTCTTAACAAGGAATTCGGTTACATGGTTGCCGTGAAGGGGAATTCACTGGGCAAAGTCTCTCTGAAAGAAGTAGCGAAAGGCCCGAGAACCATACCTGCGGACGAACCACTAATCGAAGTAGCCCGTAGCGTCGGCACTTGCTTCGGCAACTGAATACATGTGTAGGCTGGAGCTGGTGCTCCAGCCTACCCTTCGTTTGATTCTTCTGTAGGGGGCATCCGCCTCAGGCGGATGCCCCCTTACAATATCTGAGACAAAAGTCACATACAAGCAGGAATTCCAAGCTTAGACTGTACTAAGCAAAGATTGAATACAGTCACACGAGGAGAGAAGATGGATAGGAGCATGGAGAGAATGCGCGGAGGTGGTGATGGTAACATGTGGAAATTCCGGAGTTGCCCCAAATGCAGCGGCGACCTTTATGTAGATTATGACCTTAACGGCTGGTACGAACAGTGTCTCCAGTGCGGCTATATGCACGACTTGAGATCGATTCTGGAGATTAAGAAACAGCCGAACGGGAATAAGAAAGAGCCTGTTCTGGCGGGAAATCATCACCGCAGAGTTGCGAAAAATCAAAGAGACTGACTTCTTCCCGGGAGGTGGGGATGTCGGGTGGTTGCTGAGGCCGGTTGTTGCGACATCACAGCAAGCGGCCTCAATTTTTATCTATCGTCCTCTTGCTTATCCTCAACGCGGCATTCAGGGGTTAGATACTGCGGAGGCGTCTTATACGGCTTGACCTGCTCCGCCACCTCCTCGTTCATGATGTAGCCGCTGGCGTGCATCAGGGTATCGTAGAGCCTGTCGTCGAGCCACTCCTGATTCATAGAGCAGAGACAGGGGTAGTGGTGCAGGATAAGCCCCGCCTTGGTATCAGCCTCGTCCGCCGACAAGCCGATCATCCCTTTAGCAGCATGCGCCACGCCACCGCAGGCTGAGTTCCTCAGCACCTCAACGCGCTCTATCAGTTTGGTCTCAGGATTCACCTTTATCTTCAGCTTCGGTTTGCCGAAGCGTCGGGCAAAGGCGGCGATAGTTTCATCGTTATAGAGCTGGGCAGCGCGGCGAAATCCGTAGCTGTTCTCGGTAAGGCTGCAAAACGGCTTGGGGAATACCGCTGTAACGCCCATTCCCGCCAGCTCCGTCTTGAGTTGATTTGCCAGACCCGGCGGCAGCCAAGCGCTGTTGTCAATAGGAGCGATAATGCCCTTTGCCCCGGAGCGTTTCACGAAGTCGGGGATAAGCTGAGCTGCGCCGGGCGATTCCCCCGCAGCGAGCAGCAGGTCAGCCTGAGGGATATTTACAGGCAGGAACTCCTCAGGGTCATCGATAAGCTGAGGCAGCCTCTTGGGG
>VGNW01000240.1 GCA_016865955.1 Chloroflexota bacterium
AATTGCAAATTGCAAAGTACAAAATTGGGTATGAGTTTCTCCCTCCGGTCATTGGTTCATTACATACGCATCCTTCAACGCATGAACGTGATTGGTCCAGATGTTTTCATAGCGCCGCTTATCGATAGCCGGCTTCTTTATCATTTTCAGACAGTACTCCATTTGCTTCGTGGTGGAAGATGGCTTGCCGTAAAGTTCGACGGCAAATTTTGAGAAGTCCCGCACCATAACATCGAAAATCTGGTCGATCAGGTCGGCTTCCAGTCCCTGCAGCCCGGCTTCCTCCAGCATAAGCTGTCCATACACGACCAGGGTGAAGATTTCCCCCAGGCTCATCAGGAAATCGATGTCCTTTTTCTGCTCGTCATCCGGAGTGGCCGCCGCCAGAAACTGCCTGAAGACCTCAATCTGCTCCTGGAAGACGTTGACGTTGGGGATGTCGAACCGGTCGAAGACAGGTCTATAATCGTGGAACTGAATTCTGCCCAGGCCGCGGGCCGGGCCCTGGTTGAACAGGAATTCGTCTGACCCGGTGTGCATAATCTTGCCAATCTCCGGGAACGTGCCCGGGTTGAAGAAGTAGTTTTCCATGAACTTGACGATCAGTGCGATATTGACGTGCACTGTGCCCTCCAGCCGCGGCAGCGCGCGGATATCGCGGGCTGCCATCTCGAAATAGGTGTCCTTCTCAAATCCCTTGGCTGCAATCACATCCCAGAGCGCGGTGATGACATCCTCACCCTGGCTGGTTACCTTCATTTTCACCACCGGGTTGTAAAGCAGGTAGCGCCGGTCATCGATTGAGGCAGTGCGCTGGTAGTCCGAGGTCCTGAGAGCCACCAGCTTCATGGCTACCAGCCGGCAGTAGGCGTCGGTGAACATCTGTTTGACGTGGGGGAAATCGGTCACGTGCATGCCGTAGAGCACGCGGTTGGCGGCATGGTTGATAGCCTCGTAGAATGAGTGGGTGCAGATGCCTATCGATGCCCAGCCCAGGTTGTACTTGCCCACGTTGACCGTATTGAGCGCTGTATGCAGGGCTTCATCACCCCGGACCAGGATCTCTGCGTCTGTAACAGGGTAGTCATGAAGGGCATAGTTGGCAACATAGTTCTGCGAGTCGCAAACGTTCTTTTTCAGCTCGTACTCGCGCCTTTTAAAGTTGGCAATGAAGAAGGCGTAATCGCCGGTACCTGCTATCTTGGCGAAGGTGCTGACCATGGCAGCCTCGTTGCCGTTGCCTATGTAGTACTTCTCGCCATTGGCTGCGTATTTCCCTTCGCCCCTGGGCGTGAGGGTCATCTCGGTGGAATATACATCAGCGCCGTGGTCGCGCTCCGACAGACCGAACGCGAATATCCCCCCTTCCTTAAGTGCCTTTGCCGCCTTTTTCTTGATCCCCTCATTCCTGCTCATCCAGATCGGGCCCAGGCCCAAAATCGTGACCTGCCAGGTGTACCAGTAGGCGAGCCCGTAAAAGGAGATAATTTCGTTGAACTCGCAGTTGCGGTACGTGTCCCAGCGTGCGTCCGGATCGTCGCTGTACTTTGAGGGGGTCAAGAGAGTGGCAAAGATCTTGTTCTCTTTGATAAAGTCGAGATACTCCCGGTACCAAGTCCTTTTATGATCGTCATCTTTGATGCTCCTCAGTCCCTTGTTTTCAAAAAACTCTATGGTTTTCAGCATTATCTCCCGTGACTTCTTATCGGGATATTTACGCTCGTGTTTCTTCGGATTCAATAGAATCATGATTACGCCTCCTTGTTGGGCAGAAATTTGTTGACTGCCACCAGACTATTGTAGCACTTCTGGAGTTTGAGTTATCGTCGTAGAAACAGGATCCTGGCTATTGTTCCGCAATCAAGAGGTCCTGGAGCACATTTAATACGTAATAATACGCGATGAGGTTGTGGGAGATAGCTATTCAACTTGCAAGACCTTCCCCCCAAACGAGCCTTTTGATCGTGGGCACAAGCCTTGTGCCCCTACCTCTTCACCACTGACCGCTGCCCGCTCTAAAATGCGACATCTTCCTCTTGACAGATTAAGAACTAATGTTCTATTATCGTCCCCAAAACCATATTGTGGTGCGGGTTCCGTGAAAGACCGGAGACGCTGGGGAGTCGGGACATCCCCTCACTAACTTCCATCTGTCAGTGCCGGAGCTTGCCCTGAGCCTTGTCCTGAGCCCTGTCCTGAGCCCTGTCCTGAGCTCGTCGAAGGATTGTCGAAGGAGAAGTCGAAGGTGCCTGCCCTGAGCGAAGTCGAAGGGCCGAAACTGACTAAAAGCCCCCGGTGCCTAAAAGCCGAAGGGGCAAAAATAGAAGGATGTGTAAACGAACCCGGACTGGGGTTATACCCTTTTTGAGGTTGAAATCTACGTTCAGCCGAAGGCCTGTCCTGAGCCTTGTCCTGAGTCCTGTCGAAGGAGAAGCCGAAGGATGAGCCGGAAACCCCCGTCAGCGACCCAAAATTGAATAAAAAAAGCTCCAACCAAATCTCGGGCGATGCTATACCCAAAAAACGGTGGGGGCACCCTTCACCTGAAGAATGCCCCCGCCAAAGGTAACAGGTTTATGAGTCTCTTATCTGCTGTTGGCGCTGAACACCAGTCCCTCGGTGCTGAGGTCGACTTTGACTTCGTCGCCTTCTTTGAACTCGCCCTGCAGTATCTTCTTGGACAGCGGGTTCTCTACCTCTCGCTGTATGGTGCGCTTCAGCGGACGCGCGCCATAGGTCGGGTCGAAGCCTGTCTTCGCCAGCCACGCCTTGGCTTCCCCGGTCAGCGTCACGGTTATCTTCCGGTCGGCGAGCCTCTTCTGCACTTCTTTCATTATCAGGTCAACTATCTGCCGTATCTGCTCCTCGGTCAACGGCTGGAAGATGATGACCTCGTCGATGCGGTTGAGGAACTCGGGACGGAAGGTGCGTTTGAGCGCACTGTCCAGCTCTCCCTTCAGCCTCTGCTGCTCGGTTTTCGACTGTTGCTCGTGGCGGAAGCCCAGAGAGCCGCGCTGGAACTCCGCGCTGCCCAGGTTGGAGGTCATGATGACGACGGTGTTCTTGAAGTCCACAGTCCTGCCGTGGCCGTCGGTGAGCCGTCCGTCCTCCAGTATCTGAAGCAGGATGTTGAACACATCGGGATGCGCCTTCTCAATCTCGTCGAACAGTATCACCTTGTAGGGGCGGCGCCGCACCGCCTCGGTAAGCTGCCCGCCTTCCTCATAGCCGATGTATCCGGGAGGCGCGCCGATGAGACGGGATACGGTGTGCTTCTCCATGTACTCGGACATGTCGAGCCGTACCATCGCCTCCTCGTCATCGAAGAGGAACTCCGCCAGCGCCCTCGCCAGCTCCGTTTTGCCCACGCCCGTAGGTCCGAGGAAGATGAAGCTGCCGATGGGACGCTTGGGGTCTTTAAGCCCGGCTCGCCCTCTCCTGACGGCGTCCGAGACTGCAACTATAGCCTCGTCCTGCCCGATGATTCTCTCATGCAGCTTGGCTTCCATCTGGAGCAGCTTCTCGGTCTCGCCTTCCAGCATGCGGCTGACCGGGATGCCGGTCCATTTGGAGATAAGCTCGGCGATGTCCTCCTCGTCCACTACCTCTTTGATATGCTTGTCCTTGAGCCATTTGCCCCGGACCTGCTCGTATTTCTTTTCCAGAGCGAGGCGCTGCGATTTGAGCGTAGCCGCCTGTTTGT
>VGNW01000241.1 GCA_016865955.1 Chloroflexota bacterium
AAGACGAAAGCGCGCAACATAGCACCCGACAACACCGTATTCGTAATCATATCCTTCGAAGGAAGAGACCCCTATTCCCTGGCAGGCGGGCTGGGGGTCAGAGTAGCAAACCTCTCCGAGACGCTGGCTGACATGGGATTCCCCGTCCATGTGTTCTTCATCGGCGACCCCAGACTGCCCGGCGAGGAAGTCTGCCCGGGCGGAAAGCTCGTCCTGCACCGCTGGTGCCAGTGGATAAGCCACTATCACCGCAACGGCGTCTATGACGGCGAGGAAGGCAAGCTCTACGACTTCAACCAGTCGCTGCCCCCTTATATCGTGGACAATATAGCAGTTCCGGCTATCGCGGAGGGCAAGCTGGTGGCTGTGCTGGGAGATGAATGGCATACCACCGAGGCGATGAGCCGCATCAGCGACCTTTTGTATAAGAGGGGTATAAGGGATAAGGCGCTGCTGTTCTGGAACGCCAATAACACCTTCTCCTTCAACCGCATCAACTGGGGAAGGCTGAGCTATACCTCCACCATAACCACGGTGAGCCGCTACATGAAGCATATCATGTGGGGCATGGGATTAAACCCGCTGGTCATACCCAACGGCATACCCAAGAGACTGCTCCAGCCGGTGGACGGCGAGAAAACCAGACATCTCAGGTATTGTCTGTCCATTAACGGCGGGATGGTTTTAGCCAAGGTAGCCAGATGGGACCCCGACAAACGCTGGCTGATGGCTGTGGAGTCCGTAGCCAGACTTAAACAGAGAGGCATGAAAGCGGTGTTGCTGGCAAGAGGAGGCATGGAGCCTCACGGGGTGGAGGTGCTGGGCAGAGCCAGAGAGTTGGGTCTCACGGTGAGTGAGGCGAGGGCTGCCGACAACAGAATTGAGTCCTATTTCCATGCCTTGCACGAGTGCAACGGGGCGGATGTCATCGACATCAGGTTCCATCTGCCCCAGGACTTCCTGAGGATAATGTACAAAGCTTCGGATGCGGTGCTGGCCAACAGCGGGCATGAGCCCTTCGGCATAGTGGGGCTGGAGGCTATGGCGGCAGGAGGGATAGCCTTTACCGGAGGCACGGGAGAGGACTACGCGCTGCCCTATCACAATGCCATCGTGCTGGAGACCTCCGACCCCAGGGAGATAGAAAGCAATCTGGTTTATCTGCGGGAATACCCCGAGGAGGGCGCGAGGATAAGGGCGGAGGCGCAGCGCACTGCCACTTATTTCACCTGGGAGGCAGCGGCGGAGAACCTCATCGGCAAGCTGGAAGACCAGGCATGCGTCCAGGGAGCGCTGATAGGGAACATGGCGGCGCTGTGCAAAGCTCTGGATGATGCTGCGGAAGAGAAACTGCAGACGGTGGGCGGCGGTCTGAACTAGACGGGATAAAACCGGGCACGGCACCTCTGTTTCCCTGCCAGGGTCTCGTTTCTTCTTAAATCTGCACAGATCCTAACTATCGGTACCAATGTAACTCCAAAGAGTTAGAACGAAAGTAAGCCGCAAGGTAGGAATTGATTCCGATTGTCAGCCTCCTGTCAGCGGTTGATAATGGTATCAGGAGGCGGATATATGGGACCGGAGCAGATAGCAGTCAAAAGCTGTGAGCGTTGCGTACGCAAAGCCGTTTGCATACTCTATCACGGGTATACCAAGATGGAGTTGCAGTATGGTCCCGTAACGCCGTTGAACACCGAGGAGATTATGTCCAGGCTCGGCGAGGCTCTAGCCCTGAAGTGCGGATTCTACATAGAGTCGGAAGTCAGTAAATAACTGCGTTGAGTTCACCAGAACTCGATGTTCTGCTTGAAGATGCTGTGCTTTTCCCCCAGGTCTGCCGTGATTTCCCGCTTCACCGAATCGTCACTGAGAGGCTCCATCTCCGATACCGGTCTTCCTGCCTTATCCTGCTTCTTGTGCCAGGAGACAATGTAGCCGGGGACGATTGCGTATCTGAAGGCGCGGTTGCCGCAGCATGAGGATTCCACGAAACACATCCCGATAATGCAGAGTATCTCCCTGCCGTTATGCTTCAGCCTCAGTTCGTCGGTTACTGTATAGTAGCCCGCCAGGGCGGTAACCTCTTCGCCTATCTTCTGGTGGATATATTCGACGGTCATATTGCACCTTCTTGCTCAGCTTTCAGCATTCGGTTTGCGGGCGAGGCACCTCGCCCGTTTATTGGGCGTTCAGCAGAACGCCCCTACGGAACATCCGTCTAGCGTGTTGACAGTCTGCAGCCGGGGCTGAGGCACACTCCCTGATTGGTGCATTTATCCCAGTAGAGCGTCATCTCCTTGCAGGCAGGGCACCTCTGAAGCTGAGGAGCGCCCTTCGCTCTCTGCTGTGAGTTGGCTTCCCTCTGCCTGCCTGCTCCGTGTTTGCCTTTCCCGGACATTCTGTAAGCCCCTGAGATTATTGTAGCCCCGGGCGGTGGTGAGGTCAATTATGAGCTTAATTGAAGGAGCGGGCGGGTCGTTGAATACGCCGGGAGGGAAATAAGTACCCTGCGGAAAGGTACATATGTGGGATTGCCAGCGTTCGGGCTTGAGGTTTATAAGGTAGTCAGGGGGGAATGAGGTGTTTTAGTCTAGGGGTGGAACCAAACTGTCGACAAAAGAGTCTAGATAGATAGAGGAAACTCAATAGCAAAGAAAGGTTGGTGGTAACGGATGTTATAACCAAACAGGGGAGGAGAGAGATGAGGAAGCCTGATATCTGTCTGATGAAAGTTGAAAAGTGCGAGGATTGCAGGAGCTGGGAACCCATCCCCTTCCATCATAAGGGCGGGGAGTGCATACCTCGTGATGAGGTGCCGGCAATAAAGATATTCGTTCAGACTCCCAAGAGCAATCCGAGCAAAGTCCCTGTAGCAGTATGAAAACCGTATCGCAAGCTGACTGCCGCTTTGTTCCGCGCGTCACCCGGTAGACGCTATATCCGCATGTCCGAAACCGCCTTCCAAGCCTGATTTCAAAGCTCAAAAGTACTAAAGTACCCCTCGAATAGTACGCCTGTAGGATTGCTATATCCGGCGTATCGAGCAGAATATGGGCGTAATGATTGTTGAATGGGAGAAGCGATGTCTGATTTAGTGCTTACTTCATCGATTGCCATATCAGCGGGAGCAGTTTTCCTGTTTCTGGTTGTGGCGCTGGACTATATTCTGCATAAAAAAGCTCTCAGGCGGAGGAGCAGCCTCTATGGTGCCGAAACAGAGCGGGGTTATCAGGAACTGGAGGCGTCGAAGAACTAAGCAGCGTTATTGTGCATTAACGGTCGGATTTTAATGCGGTGGCGTTTCTTGAAACGCCACCGCATTTTTGTGTCTTAACGCAGGCAACGGCATGCCGTGCCGTATGCGCTAGATTTTTCCTCTCACGCGACTTATAATCTAGCAATCAGCTTTCAGCCTAACTTAAACAGGGATTTAAGAGGTGCAGGATACCTCCTGCCGGGGGTTTGGGGGTGTCCCCCAATTCCAAATCCCCCCAAGAGCGGGGGAAAGGGGGTTGAAAAAGCTCCAGGCACGGTTGGAGCGGGTGCTCCAACCTGCCCGAATCGGAAGTAGAAGGTGGAATTTCATGCGTGATGAAATTGAAAAAGCATTAAAAGGGCACAACGCAGACTATGTAGAGATCCGCATCGAGGAGGGCGATGCCACCCGCATCCAGTACCGCGGTCGCG
>VGNW01000242.1 GCA_016865955.1 Chloroflexota bacterium
CTGCGGCACCTGCAGTGCCCTGGTCGCTTATAGGCGGAGTATGCGCTTTGGCATTAGTTGCAGGGGTATCATCCTTCCTCCTCATACGCAGTCGGAGGGGAAAAGGCGTAAAAGAAAGCTCCGGCTTCGTTATGATTCGCAGCCCTTCGGCCTCCGATGGCGGGGAAATGTGGTATATATTGTCCGACGGACACGTGATTAAGATAACCACACGCCAGGATTAAGGAGCAGGTCTAACGCTGTCAGACGTTGATTTCTATATTTTCTGGCCGATGAGAAAGCCTGATGCCACGGCTTCCATAAGCTTGCCCGGCTCAGCGCCATCGCCGGCCAGATAAAGCTCGGACACCTGACCCTCAAGTTTTTTAGCAAGCTCTGTATTCGGGCTAATGCCCACCTTGACCAACGTATCTGCCTCGAAAAAGTCCGTCTTACCTGAGTGGCTTATCTCCGCCCCTTCGTCTGTTATCCTGGTTACCCTGGCTTCCCTGAGCATCTCCGTGCCCGCTTTCTTCAGCTTGCCCAAGAACACCCACCTGTGAGTTATCTCTATGTCAGCGCCCAGCCGTTTGCCTTCTTCGACCACGGTAACTTTCTTGCCACTGTCCACCAGCGTCTCGGCAAGCTCGATGCCTGCGAAATTGCCGCCGACCACAATGACTCGCTTGCCGAAGGGAAAACCGAACCTTAGCAGCCACCTCAATGCCGACGGCTCATAGAAGAACCTTACAAACAGGGAGGCCGGATACGAAATAAATCTCCGCAGGAAGCCGCCTCTCCCGACAGGACGACCGCTGAATATCGACTGCACGTCGCCCCGGTCAAGGACAATCTTACTATCGCTACCCGGCACATTCAGCGGCGCAGGAGCGCCGCCCAGCGCCAGTACGACCGCATCCGGTTTAATCCGCTGCATTAAGTCCGGCGTAACAAGGGTATTGAGCTTGACCTCAACGGGCAGCTTATTAATCTCCCTTTTCATGTATTGAAGCACCGGCTTGATGCGCCGGTTGGTAATCGAGGCAAGGAGCATCGCACCACCCAGCCTCGGGCCTTGCTCGCAGAGAGTAACCTTATGGCCCCGCAGCGCTGCTATGCGGGCTGCCTCCATGCCGGCAGGGCCGCCTCCCACAACGAGCACACGCTTACTCTTTCCAGCAGGCTTTTCCTTGGGATACTCTGCCTCTCTCCCCATTCTGGCGTTGACGCTGCAGTAAACGGGCGGGCTGTCCACTGCAGAGATACAGCGGCAGCAATTGATGCACGGCCTGATGTCCTCGAGCCGTCCCTCTCTCGCCTTGTTGGGCATCTCGGGGTCGGCCACAATAGCACGAGCCATATAGACCATATCCGCCTTGCCCTCAGCGAGAACCCGTTCTGCCACCAAAGGGTCTTGAATCTGTGTGCCTGCAGCTATGGGAATCTTGACTGCACTCTTCACCGCTGCAGCGAAATGTACCCACGCCCCCTGGGGCACCCAGGTCTGTATTATGGGCACATTGGCATAGTGCCAGCCCGACATTACATCTATCTCGGCTACCCCTGTCTCCTCCAGCATTCGAGCCATTTTCACGGTGTCTTCGATGCCGTACCCCTGCGGTTCCATCAAATCGGCACCGCTAATACGGCTGGTAATTGGATAGTCTTTACCCGCCTTATTTTGAATATCCTCGACGATTTCGAGCAGGAAACGCATCCTGTTCTCCAGGCTGCCGCCGTATTTGTCCGTCCTCTGATTGGTTATAGGCGACAGGAACTGGGACACCATATAGCTCACCGAAGCAATGACCTCTACGGCATCGAAGCCAGCCTTTCTGGCTCGGAGCGCACCATCGCCGAATGCCTTTACTACCTGTCGGATTTCATCAACGGTGAGCGACTTGGGCATGACAGCTTCATACGGTCCCCCTAGTCGGAAGGCTGTGCCCGGCTTCCCCGTAGGCGTTACACCGGAGGGGCTTATGTACTGTACAGTGCCATCGCCGAAGGCAAAGCTGTAGCCCACACCCATCTGGGCATAGGCTCTGGCTCCATTGGCATGAATTATGTCAACCAAGCCTTTGAGTCCGGGAATGAAACGATCGTCGTAAATCCCGTACAGAGGCCCTTTTAGCAGCTTGCTGGCAGCACAGCTTATCCCGATGATAGCCACACCGCTTCTGGCTCGCTCGGCATAGCAAGCCTTCGTCTGCTCGCATACCGTACCGTCATCGGTCAGGGCTATGCCCATGGCAGGCAATTTAATCCTGTTCTTCAGTTCCAGATTCCCGATTTTTACAGGTTCAAACAGCTTCGTCAGTTTCTTTGCCGGCATGTCTTCTACTCCTTATCTTTGCATAATCATAACCCAGTTGTACGAACGTGTGCAAGTTAAGACACAGGCAAATCAGTCGTTGACACTTTCAGGTATATCAGCTACTATTTTAGCGGTGGTTACGGGAATCAAAACAAGCCGCTCTAGATAGAAGCAGGGGTTACCTGCTTCTATTTTTTTAATCACCCGTCTTAAAGCACAAACAAATCAGCCCCGCAAGGGGCGAAGAGAGGTTGAGCATTATGGCAGGCATCACTTCATACGGAGCATACATTCCTCTGCTCAGGATAAGCCGCAAACTCATTTCTTCAGCCACAGGCTGGCTGGGCACGGCAGGCGGTCTGCCCGGAGAGAAAGCTGTAGCCAATCACGATGAGGACAGCCTCACTATGGCAGTTGCTGCCGCTGTAGATTGCCTGCGAGGGACTGACCGGGCAAAAGTGGACGACCTGTATTTCGCTACCACTACAACGCCGTATCGGGAGAGGCAGAGCGCCGCCTTGATTGCCACCGCCCTCGACTTGCGTCCCGATATCAGGACTGCCGATTTCACCAACTCCCTCAAGTCGGGCACCACCGCCCTGCTCTCCGCCCTGGACGCTGTCAAGGCAGGGTCGGCTAAGAACGCCATCGTCTGCGCCGCCGATTGCCGCGTAGGCAAAGCCGGCAGCAGCCAGGAGCAGTCCTGCGGCGACGGCGCCGCTGCCCTGCTTCTGGGCGATAGCAACGTCATTGCCACAATCGAAGGCTCCTATTCCTTATCTCATGATTTCGTGGACTACTGGAGGACGGAGGCAGACAGATTCGACCGCGCCTGGGAAGACAGGTGGATACGCGATATTGGATACAGCAGGTTCATCCCCGAGGCTATCTCAGGACTATTGAAAAAATATAAACTGAATATCAAGGACTTTGCCAGGGTGCTTTATCCCGGCTTCTACCCCAGAGAACATGCGGCGCTAGGCAAAAAGCTGGGAGCCGAGCCCAATCAAATTCAGGAGCAGCTTTTCGCTTCAGTGGGCGATACCGGCACCGCTTATCCTCTGATGATGCTGGTGGCAGCCCTCGAAGAAGCTAAGACGGGCGATAAGATACTTGTCGTCAGCTACGGCAACGGGTGCGACGCCATTTTCCTTCAGGTAACCGACGCAATAGAGAAAGCCAGGGATAGAAGAGGCATAAAGAAACATCTCGCTGCAAAAAAAGAGCTGACCAGCTACGAGAAATATGCCACATACCGCGACATACTCACAGTGGATATAGGGCGAAGAGGAGAGGATGTCGGACCCACACAGCTATCGACACTGTGGCGAGAACGCAGGATGGTGCTTGCCTGCTGCGGGTCGAGGTGCAAGAAATGC
>VGNW01000243.1 GCA_016865955.1 Chloroflexota bacterium
CTAAAGGTCTAAAACCAGGAAAAACTATGACTATATAATCATTGGCAGCGGTATCGCAGGACTTTACGATGCCCTGCTGTTCAAAGACCACGGCAGCGTGCTTATTATCACCAAGGGCAGCATAGACGAGTGTAACACCAAACACGCCCAGGGCGGCATCGCCGCTGCCATCAGCAGCATCGACTCCCCTGAGCTGCACTTCAAAGACACTATAGCCGCAGGCGCTGGGCTGTGCGATCCTGAGGCGGTGCGCATTCTAACCGAGGAGGCTGCCGACCGCATTGCTGATTTGGTCAAACTGGGCGTCCCCTTCGATACGGTGAATGGCGAAATCGCGCTGACCAAGGAGGCTGCACACAGCGTGCCCCGGATTCTGCACGCCGGCGGGGATGCTACCGGGGAACGCATCGAAGTAACCTTGAGCAACGCTGCGCGTGCCTCTAGGGCAATCACAATCTTCGAATACTTCCTCGCCACCGAGATACTGGTCAAGAATAATAAGGTTTATGGCGTTGCCGCTCTGGATTTGCGTTCCGGAACCCGGGAAGAGTTCAACTGCCGTAACCTTATCCTTGCCACAGGCGGCGTGGGACGGCTGTTTAAAATAACCACTAACCCCGATATAGCGACGGGCGACGGAGTGGCGCTCGCTTATCGTACCGGAGCCGAGATTATCGATATGGAGTTCTTCCAGTTCCATCCCACGGCTCTGCGCATGCCCGGCGTGCCCCTGTTTTTGATTTCGGAGGCGGTTAGAGGGGAAGGCGGCGTATTGCGCAATGTGCGCGGCGAGCGCTTTATGAAGAAATATTCGCCTCAGGGAGAACTGGCGCCCCGTGATGTCGTGGCTCGCGGCATCGTAGCAGAGATGAAGGAAACGGGGGCTAATCGAGTTTTTCTCGATGTAACCCATCTGCCGGCGCGGATTCTGTCCGCCCGTTTTCCTCAGATATACCGTTTCTGTCTCGACCACGGTCTGGATATTACCACCTCCCTGATTCCGGTGGTGCCTGCTGCCCACTATTCGATGGGCGGTGTGAAAACGAATTACTGGGGAGAGACCAACGTCGAGGGCTTGTTTGCCAGCGGAGAGGTGGCGAGCACCGGCGTGCACGGAGCTAACCGCCTGGCGTCTAACTCGCTGCTCGAGGTCCTTGTATTCGGCAAGAGGATTGTGGAGAGGACACTGAGAGGTAATGCTCACCTGAAAGCTACGCCGTCACCGGATGTCTATACCCTCAAAAAGCGGGATACCTCCGATATCAACGACACCACTTTGAATGTGACCGCCCTGCAGTCCTTGCTCTGGGACAATGTAGGCATCGTGCGCTCCGGCAAAGAGCTTGAGGAGGCTGCCGATACCCTGGCTGCCTGGGAGAAGCAGCTCGAACCTGCCACAGACCGACCCTCTTACGAGCTGGCTAATATGGTTACGGTGGGCAGACTGATGGCTGAGGCAGCGCTAATCAGAGAAGAGAGCCGCGGCGCTCACTACCGTTCCGATTTCCCCAATGCCTCGAATGCCTGGCTGAAACATATTGTTTTCAGGAAGAAAGCCGCAAAATCTCAGAAATAAAGAAAGAGCGATATGGTCAGGTATCTGGTTGTGTTTGAAAGAGCTGGCGATAAATATGCTGCCTATGTCCCCGACCTGCCCGGCTGCTTCGCTGCGGGGGCAACACTTCCCGAGGTCAAAGAGAATATTCGCAAAGTCATTCGACAAAACATCAGGGGAATTGTGATGAGGGGAGAGGCTCTCCCCGAACAGGTGGCATTCTCAGAGTATATAGATATATAAGGGCTTGTTGTCGAGGTAAATTGTGGTCGAATCTATGAAAACGGTGTGGCAGCAGGTGGAGCGGATTGTCAAAGACGCTCTGTCGGAGGACATTGCCTCCGGCGATGTCACCACCGAGGCGCTCATCCCCTCCGACCTCAGGGGCAAGGCTTCTATTCTGGTCAAGAGGGATGGCGTGCTGGCGGGCATAGATGTGGCGAGGGAGGTCTTCAGGCAAATCGACCGCTCGCTGCGGTTCAAAGCGCTGGCTAAAGACGGCACGAAGGTACGCAAAGGACAGGTTGTTGCCACTGTAGAGGGGAAGGCAGCAAGCATACTAAAGGCGGAGCGCACGGCGTTGAACTTTTTACAGCATATGAGCGGCATAGCTACTGAGACGGCGAGATATGTGGAGGCTGTATCGGGAACGAGGGCGGTAGTAACCGATACCCGCAAGACTATTCCCGGCTTGAGGCTGCTGGAGAAGTACGCCGTGCGTGCGGGCGGCGGTAAAAACCATCGCCTGAACCTTGCCGATGGCGTTTTAATCAAGGATAATCACCTGGTTGCTCTCAGGGCAGATGAGGTGGGCTTGGGGGAGGCGGTTAAAAAAGCCAGACAGCGCGCCCCGAAAGGGCTGAAGATTGAAGTAGAGGTCGAATCGGTGCCGCAGGCACGGGAAGCGCTCGCTGCAGGTGCCGACATCATTATGCTGGACAATATGAAGCCGGAGGACATGCGTAAGGCGGTGAAGCTGGTAAAGGGTAAGGCGCTGCTGGAAGCATCGGGCGGGATTACTCCGGATAATGTGCGCTCCGTCGCTGAGACAGGGGTTGACCTCATCTCCATCGGTGCGCTGACCCATTCGGCAAGGGCACTGGATATTAGTCTGGAGTTTGGAATCGAATGAGACGAGCAAAAATGATTCTCGGTGCAACATATGAAGCATTCAGGAACACCTATATCAGTTTCGTTTTCCGCATCGGGCTCGGGGTGGTTTTTATAGTATCGGGAGCCAGCAAATTACCTGAATTGGCACTATTTGTCGAACAAGTCGAGGAGGCAAATGTTCTGCCGCATGCGCTGGCAAGTGCCTATGGCCATGCGTTACCCTTTGTGGAGATAGTTATCGGTGCGCTCCTGATCCTGGGATTGCTTACTAGGTTTGCTGCGGCTATAGGCGGTCTCTCGGCGATCAGCTTCATTGTTGGCAACAGCTTTAGGCTTCACCGCGGACTATACGGGGAGTGCGGCTGCTTCGGCGGTATCGCTTCACTGCAGTTCAGTACCTGGGAAGCCCTCGTAATTGACTGCGCGCTTTTAATTATAGCCATCCAGATACTGGTACATAAAGGGGAGTTCCTGAGCCTGGACTCCCTGCTGTTACGCAAGAAGAGAAAACCTCTCCCTTGATGGGAGAGGATAGGTGAGGGTGAGACCTCCGTATTGTCGCTGAGCTATCAGCCTTTGCAGGCTATCGCCAGATAGCGTTGCTGTTCGTCCCGAATTTCAATCGGTTTCAGTCCGGATATTCCTAGTAGCTCTCTCATCTTCGCTTTATCCGGTATGGTATCGTGTTTTACCACACCGCCGATAGAATGGTGCAGCTCGTTGATTTCTCGACGGCTGGCGGTGTGGCAGATAGCCAGCCGTCCGCCTTTTCTCAGCACCTTTGCTATCTCGGCTAACGCCTTAGCCTTGTCGGGGAAGTGAGGGAAGCACGAGTAGCAGATAACGAGGTCGAATGTGTCGCCGAGCAAGGGCATGGCGGCGACATCGGCTTGAACATACTCGATATTGCTGTGGTGACCGTTGTTTCTTGCCTGCTTGAGCATCTCCTCCGAGATGTCCAGCGAAACTATCTTGCTTCTTCCTTTCGTGGCTTCATGCAG
>VGNW01000244.1 GCA_016865955.1 Chloroflexota bacterium
TTATCAACGAAAATCATATCCTTGACCTCAGTGAGGCAATTCGCCAGTACACCATAATGGCACTCCCTATGAAACCGGTGTGCCGTGAGGATTGCGCGGGGTTGTGTCCTCACTGCGGACGCAATCTCAATCTCGGACCTTGCAAGTGCCCGCCTGCTCCTCCCGATGCACGATGGGCCCCGCTCCTGGCTTTGCGGTCCGAGAACAGGAAACGGGGAAAGAAAGGGGTTAAATAAACAATGCCACCACTACCCAAAAGGAAATATGCCAAATCGCGGCAGGGTAAAAGACGCAGCCATCTCGGCGTGCTTGTCCCCGCACTTGTTCCCTGTCCGCAGTGTCACAATCTCAAGCCGGCACACGAAGTTTGCCATTTCTGTGGAACCTACGACGGCAGAGAAGTAATCAAACAGAAGGCACCCAAGAAAAAGGAATAACCCTTTTGGAGTCATCCATGTCGGAGCTTGGGACGAACTCAAAATCCAGGGTTGCGCATGTGTTCCCCGGCCAGGGTTCGCAAACCGTTGGCATGGGCTACAAGCTTTACCAGAGCTCACCTAAAGCCAGAGAAATTTTCCAAGAGGCGGACGAAGCCCTGAAGTTCCCTGTTTCCAGACTCTGCTTCGAAGGCCCAGAGGAAGAACTCCGCCAGACCATTAACGCTCAGCCGGCGATAATGACCGTTAGCGTCGCCTGCTTGAAAACCGCTTCAGAACTAAATCATCGGACAAAGCCCGTTTTCGTCGCCGGACACAGCCTCGGCGAGTACACTGCTCTGGTTGCCTCCAACGTACTAAGCTTCGTTGATGCGATTCGCCTCGTCAGGGAACGAGGTCGACTGATGCAGGAAGCAGGTGAAATCAGACCTGGCGGCATGGTTGCCGTTATCGGTCTGGACGAGCCGGTCTTAAAAGAGGTATGCTGTGAAAGCGGCGCTGAGATTGCAAATTACAATTGCTCGGGACAGGTTGTCCTCAGCGGCTCCAAAGATGCCCTGGCTCGATCCACAGAACTGGCAAAGGCTAAGGGCGCCCTCAGGGTAATTCCTCTGCAGGTAAGCGGCGCCTTTCACTCGACACTGATGCAGCCCACGGTAGAAGGCATGGCACAGGCTATATCACAAATCCATTTCAACGACCCCGAAATCCCCGTGGTGGTCAACAGCACCGCACAGCCTGTAACCACAGCCAATGAAGTGAAAGATGAGCTTCTGCGCCAGCTATGTAACTGCGTTCAGTGGCAGCCTTCCGTGGAATACATGTTAAACGAGGGGGTCGCCACCTTCATTGAAATAGGACCGGGGCAGGTTCTTTCCGGACTTATCAAGAGGATCAGCAAGAAAGTGCAAGTCCTCAACATAGGCGACCCCGATTCTATCAAGGCTGCAAGCCTCTAACAATCGTTCAGATAATCCAGGGCGGTGAGAGTAGAAATGAACCTATCTAATAGAGTAGCTATAGTAACAGGCAGCGGTCAGGGCATCGGCAAAGAGATAGCGTTGATGCTGGCGAAGTACGGCGCCACAGTGGTAATCAGCGATGTCAACCCCGCAACGGCACAGGAGACCGCCGCTGAAATCCAGGCAAAAAACGGTAAAAGCATAGCTATCCCCGCCAATGTCACCATCGCCGCGGAAGTAGCCAAGCTCGTCGAGCAGACCATCGCCACATTCGGACACATAGACATTCTGGTCAATAACGCAGGCATCACTCGCGACGGCTTGATTATGAGGATGTCCGAGTCTGACTGGGACCTGGTGCTGAATATCAACCTCAAAGGCGCTTTCATCTGCACACAGGCAGTAATCAGGCATATGATGAAACAGAGATGGGGCAGAATCGTCAACATCGCCAGCATCGTGGGACGCATAGGGAACGCCGGGCAGGCTAACTACTCCGCTTCAAAGGCAGGATTGATAGGACTGACCAAGACCACCGCCAGAGAGGTTGCCAGCAGAGGCATTACCGTTAACGCTATAGCACCCGGCTTCATCGATACCGAGATGACGAAGAAACTCCCCGATAACGCCAAACAGGAGTTTCTCAGACAAATACCTATCGGTGCGGCTGGCCTGCCCGTGGATGTGGCTTACGCAGTGTGTTTCTTCGCCTCTGAAGAGGCACACTATATTACCGGACAGGTGCTGAACGTTGACGGCGGGATGGTAATGATATAGCGCACAGCCTCAAATCGATGGATTCTCACAAATTACTTCGGCACAGAGATTCCCTAACCCGAAAGAACATGGTAAAATAGGCGAAAATGCGCGCTGAATGCCCTGCAAAGGCAGGGCGAATGAGACAACAGGAGCAACTTAACAATCGATGGCAGGTTTGAGGCACAAGGCTAGAGTAGTGGCATTGCAGGCGCTGTACGAGAGCGACAGCTCCAGACACGAGGCGAAAGTCTGCCTGACCAGGCTGGCTGAAGAGCAATCTCTTCCCGAATCAGCCCTATCTTTCGCGATGGAGCTGGTTGAGGGAGTATTGAAACACAAAGCCCGCATCGATGCAATGATTAAAACTCACGCCCCCAGCTGGCCTGTGGAGCAGCTATCGGTTATAGACAGGAATATCCTCAGACTTGCAATTTTTGAAATTTCGATTAACAATAAAGTGCCGTTAAAAGCAGCTATAAATGAAGCTGTGGAACTGGCTAAGGCGTTTGGCAGCGATAGCTCGCCCAAATTCGTAAACGGGGTTCTGGGGGCTGTCAGCCAGACACATGTCGACAACAGATAACAAATTCACCAGATTCAAAGGTTGAAAAGGGTGTATATGCGCCCTTCATAACAAGAAAGCAGGAGACTTAACATCAGGAAGGAGATAAGGATGGCAACCATTCTAGAGAGAGTCAAAAAAATCATCGTGAACCAGTTAGGCGTCGAAGAGGCAGAGGTAAAGCCCGAGTCCTCCTTCGTCGACGACCTCAACGCTGACTCCCTCGACCTCGTAGAGCTGGTTATGTCCTTAGAAGAGGAGTTCAGCAGCGAAGGCAAACGCCTCGAAATCCCTGATGAAGACGCCGAGAAAATAAAGACCGTGCAGGATGCGATAGATTATATCAAAGAGCAGGGCATAGAAGACGACTAGGCTGACTTGGTTCCGCAAATTCGATATTCAAAACAAACTCAGTCTTCAGATTATGCGGTGAGGTCGCTGCAAAGCCAAGCGAACGCAGTGACCTCACCTTTTTATTGATATGAACCAAACGGAACACTTTTTCGCTGTCGCATCCCTCAATCGAACTGGTAATCCTCTTGACAATCGCGTATTTCGGCGCAGAATAGCCTCGTTGACTTGGTATTAGTGCCATGCTATCATTTTGCAAATAAAATGAGACAGAATATAGGTTGAAAAAGAAGGTTATCTGGTATGTGGCAACGGGTGCCGTTGCCGGACTTGTAGCCGGTTTCCTGGGAATCGGCGGGGGGATTATCCTGGTGCCTATGATGGTTGCGCTCCTGGGACTCTCAGAATACAAGGCACACGGCACATCGCTGGCAATTATAGCGCCCATATCCATTATAGGCGCAACGGTGTACGCCGTACGCGGGGATATCAACTGGACTTTCGTTACAGCGATCGGCGCGGGAAGCATCTTCGGTGTTATCGCCGGGGCTAAGCTCATGATGAAGATGCCTGGTTTCA
>VGNW01000245.1 GCA_016865955.1 Chloroflexota bacterium
ATCCGATTTGCCCTGGACCACCAGAGCATCGTAGCCGGCGAGCTTCAGTTGAGCGCCCCAGTCGCCGCCCAGGTTGGCGTAGTTGAAATGTTCAGGGGTGGTTAGGGCGGTCTTGCCGCAAACCACCCATCTGGAGCCGCTGATGCCTTTGAGCCCCGCTACGGGTCCGGTGGCGAATATCAACCTATTCGCGGGGTCGAAGGCTCTGACCTCGGGCGGCACTTCATCCCAGTAGATCTTGGCGGCAATGCCCCTGCCGCCGAGGAACCTTCGAGCATAGTCGGAGGTTGGCACTCTGGTTATGGTGCCGGTAGATAAATCTACCCTCAGAATCTTGCCAGCGTACCCGTATAGCTCAGACAAGTCAGAATCCTTTTCGTGGTTTATGCCTTGGGAGAGTCAACCAGTTGCATGGTTTTGGGAATCAGAGGGGCGAACTCCTCTTTGATTATACGTTGTGCTTCTTCAGCGGTGAACCAGCCGTAACGGTCGTTCTCCCAGTCCAGACGTACGGCATCGTTTTTACCCAGATACCTTGCTGCAAAGCACCATATCATCTTGGACTTTGTTTTATAAGTGACGGAGCCTAGTTCTTTAATATCAGTGCAAGAATCAGGGGGCAGACCCAGTTCCTCGACCACTGCTCGTTGCGCCGCTTCTTTTGATGTTTCGTCTGCCTCTATTTCTTCCTTCGGTGGCAGCCAGGGCGCTCTTCTGTTGTATGCGCCTGAAGGGTGGAGAAGGAGAATCTTGCTCTCCTTGTTGACTAAAAACATTGCGCCTGATTGGTTCACTGTTTACTTACCCTGACAAACTTGCCCTCATATTTATGGGCAAGCCTGGAAATGGACTCACGTGCGTTATGAGTAAGAGGAGGCCCGTGCCCGAAGCAAACCACCTCTAAATCGAGGCTCAGTATTCTGTTTATCGATTCGATTTCCTGAGCTAGGTTCACAGTGAACATCCTCGAAGGCAAGCTCAAGCCGAACCTGTTAGCGAGCAGATCGCCGACGATGAGCGCCCTTTCCTGCTTGAGGTATAGAGAGATGCTGCCCGGAGTATGACCCGGCGTGTGTAATACTTTAATGCCGCCGAGTATAGGAAGCTCATCGCTGTCGTTAGCGGGAATATCCACCTCAGCCGGTGCGCAGCTCCACAGCCCGTGAAATGGTGACAATGCTTTGCCCAGCCAGGCGGGTCGGGATGGACCGGGTTGGGGCTGAGTACCATCGATGTACGGAGCATCGGAATGGTGGGCAACCACTTTGGCGCCGGTGAGCTTTTCAAGCCCGGCGAGGCTGCCCATGTGGTCGGCGTGGTGATGCGTGATGATGACATTGGCTATATCGGAGGCGCGATAGCCGTGCAGCCGCGCTTCCTTCAATATCGGCAGGGCTCTGCCTTTGAATCCGGTATCGACTACGGTCAGCTTGGAGTCAAGCAGAAAAAATACATTGGCTGCCAGGAAGCCGCTGCCCCATTTGCCGCCGACCTGAATAATGCGGTCTGTTACTCTCATGGCAAAGCTCGATACGGGACACTTTAGGCGGTCAGACGTTCTTTGTCAATATTCACAGGAGGGAATCCATCTGCTTCACTCTCCTTGGTTTTATGAATCGAGCCGGCGTGCTAAAATGATGCCTGCATACTCTCAAGCTATAGAACGTTATCCGATTATGGAGGAATACGTCATGTCGAAGAAACTGTCTCCGCTTTCGCAGGGATTCAGCCCGTTTCGGGATTTCATAGGTTTGAAGTTCCTGAAGGTTGAAAACGGCTGCAGTGAATGCGAGATCGAATTCAATAAGGATTTAGCGAACCCTTACGGGACTATGCACGGAGGCGTTATCTTCGCTATGGCTGACTCCGGCATGGGTACGGCTCTGTATTCAAGCCTGGTAGAGGACGAGATGTGTTCCACCATAGAAACCAAGATAGTATTCTTCAAAGCGGTGAAATCGGGCACCGTCACCTGCACTTCGAAGGTCATTCATAGAAGCAGGAGAATTGCTGTACTGGAGTCAGAGCTGAAGCAGGGCAGTCGAGCAGTCGCCAAGGCTATTGCAACGTGGTCGGTGTTCAAGCTGGGGAGGGAATGACGTCGGAATAATCGAGGTTCAGTTTCGCATCTTGACCAGGATGGTGCCGTTACCCGGCTGGCTGCGAGAAGGTTGCACGCCTTTATTTTTACCGGGTCCTGCTATAACTCTTTCGACCTGTGGTAATGACTTGAGGATGTGGATAAGCGGCAGGGGTTTTTGTGCATGGATTCTAATTCTTAAGCCGTGGTTCGGAGCGGAATCCAGTGCCAGGACTTCTAAATGGCGGGTATTCATCAGATATTTGGCTAAATCTTTCAGTCGGCCGATTGATACTGGCGGGGGTATCTCCAGTTCGACAGCACCGCTGTAGAGAACGGATTGCTCCCTATTGCCAGCTTCTTCTTCCGCGCATGCTCGAGCAGGTTGCTTACCGTTGCCGCCTGTCGCTTCGGTCCGTCCCTTGATTTTGCTGGCCTCGGCTTCTGCGGCATCTACGATTTGCTTTGCCTGTCGTTTTGCAGCTCCGATTTGCTGTCTGGCTTCGAAAGCGATTCGGCTGGCTTCGTCCTGTGCAGCCCTCAGGATTGCCTCTGCCCTCTCCCGTGCTGATTTGAGTATGGACTGAGCTTGCTCTTCCGCTGCACTGAGCTGCTCGTGAGTGGTTTTCTCTGAGAGTAATCTGGCTTCGGAGGCGATTCTATCAATCTCTGCTCTGGCTGACTCGACCTGCCGGGCAGCGTCCTGTGCTCCCTCCACAATAAGTTTGATGAGGGACTCAGCTTGCTCCAGCTCGACCATAAGTTCGCTGTTCTGTTCGATGAGGCTGCTGACGAAAAGGAGGACGTCCGATTCATCCAGCCCGTTTCCGAACAGACTGGAGATTTGTTTTCCGTTATCTTTTATAGAGTCGTAGATAATAGACATAACGCTCGGACTTTTTTGATGGATTTCGAGTATAAAACCTTTGTACTAATCAGTCAAGTTTTTTCAGTTAACTTTAGTTGACAAAAGTTATCGAAAAGGGACAGCTAATTTCCCTGGGCGGATGAGGGATACGGAAGGCCTTCTGCTCTATTTATCGTCCTTCATATTACCGGCGTTTTCTCAGCACGACTGCGTTCTGAGCCAGAGGGTCGTTGCCGCCGGTTGCGGAACCGTGGGTGATAAGCTCTATATCGAACCTTCCCTGCGTCAGGCTATTCAGCCCTGCCATGTTCATGGCTATGCCCGATTCGGGCAGCTCGGGGTGGCAGGTGAACCAGTTGCAGCTGCTCTGCAGCGGCGTGGCAAACCTCATGAAGTTGGCGAGCACCGGATTATAGTTGAAGATAAACCCCGGCTGTCTCCGCGGCTCTGCCACAATGTGGCAGGTTATAATTGCCAGAGCGCCCGGTTTAAGGACGGAGTGTATCTTGTCGATATACCCGAAGGCATCCGCCTCGTGGAGGTGAGTGAAGACGGAGATAGCTATTAACATATCGACGGATTCTGGGGCAAGGGGCCAGTCTGCACCGTACTTCTCATTTTTACCGGAACTATTTGTTTCACGAGTGGAGTAAAGGGCGTTGAAATCACGGGAGAGATGGAATTTGACTCCGGG
>VGNW01000246.1 GCA_016865955.1 Chloroflexota bacterium
GGTTTTCATGGACGAGCAGAAATTAATCGCGCGGAGCAAGAAGGGCGACGTTGAGGCGTTCAATCTGCTGGTCGAGCAATATCAGCGCATGGCTTACAACCTGGCTCTGCGCATGCTGGGCGACCCCGAAGGGGCGGCGGATGCCTGCCAGGACGCTTTCCTCTCCGCCTATAAAGCTATTGGTAAATTCAGAGGCGGCAATTTCAAGTCCTGGATACTCCGCATTACCGCCAACTCCTGTCATGACAGGCAAAGGGTAGCACGGCGTTCCCGTACCGTATCTCTGGACGACATGCTGCTGGGTCCGGATGACCTTCCCGATAATTCCGACGATATCGAATCCCCCGAGGATTACGCCCTGCGCCGTGAGCTGGGGAGACTTATCAACGAGGGGCTGGGGTATCTTCCCGCCGACCAGCGTCTGGTAGTCATACTCTCCGATATCCAGGGTTTGAGCTACGAGGAGGTGGCGCAGGTTGCGGGTTGCTCCCTGGGCACTGTGAAGTCCCGGCTGAATCGGGGGAGAACTCGTATGAGAGACTTTTTAATGCAAAATGAGGAACTTTTACCCCGCAAATTCCGTCTTAAATAGATAGAAAGGCAATACAAATGTCTCGTTCCGGGGGGGGCATCCCTTGCCAGAGAATACAGGGAATGCTCTCTGAATACATAGACGGCAAGTTAAGAAAAGCCGACAAAGGCGTTGTCGAGGCTCATATTGAGGTATGCGATGCATGCTCGAGGGAGCTGGAAGCGCTGCGGATGACGGTGCAGTTGCTTCACGGAGTCCCCGATGTGCCGGTGCCGAGGTCATTTAAGGTTGTCGTGCCCGTGCGCGAGCGTGCGTTTGGTGCCGCGAGCCTGCGCTGGCTGCGTCCTGCCACCGCTATTGCCGCGATAGCCCTCGTGCTCTTACTCGTGGGCGATTTCGTCCATGTTTTTGACAACAAGTCCGGGGTTGACGGCGGAGGTGAAGCTACCTCAACCTACATTGAATCGGTAGCTCCAGCCGTAGCTGCAGAGCAGCAGATAATGGTTAAAGTGCCCGGCGTGATGGGGCAGATGTCTCTCGCTACCGCGAGGTCTGTAGGTTACACTGAGTACGATGTATTGGCCTCTACACCCGTGCCTCAGCCTGTATATCAACAAATCTCAAGCGTTACAGGCGACGAAGATTTATCCCGAACCGGAATTACAGCCCAGGAAGAAGCCGGAGTGGGTTGGCCTCTGCGCCAGATTGAGATAGCTCTGGGCGCGGTGATTTTTATGTCCGTTGTGCTCATGATTCTGTTGCGGAGACGGCGCGGCAGAGTAGTGGCGCAGGGTTAAAAAACACGCGGAAGCCCATCGGGAAAAGCAAGTAATATAATAGTAGTTCAGGCATGCTCTGCAAATTCCCTGTTTTAGAGCGTGCCTGTTTCTATTAAAGATCGCCGGTATAATATCATCGACCCCTTATTCCCCTTCCGCACGAGGAAATCTGCCGATTTGAGAAGTTTGTTGTGATACTTTTTTCTGTTCATCGTACAATTTAATAGATGTCGGAAAAAAACCTGCCGATTAAAAGAGGAAAGGAGGGCAACATGAAAAGTAAAGTGTTGCTTTTGATAGCGGGGTTGGTTCTGGCAGTCTCTCTGGTACTGGTGGGTTGCGGGGAGTCAAACACTAGTACGGCAGGGGCGCAGGGGAGTCAAGTATTGCTCGCCTCCGGGAATTCGCAGCAGACCGGTATCTGGGTGAGCGGCACGGGCAAAGTGATGGGTGCACCGGATGTGGCTATTCTGACGCTGGGCGTCGAGGCTCAGGAGAAGACGGTGAGCGAGGCGCAGAGCAAGGCGGCAAAGGCTATGTCCGATATAGTGGCTGCGCTCAAGGCAAACGGGGTTGCCGATAAGGACATTCAGACCCAATGGTACACGATCTCAGTAGTCACTAAATGGGATAAGGACACCGAAGAGCAGATCGTAGTCGGCTACAGGGTGACTAACATGGTTACGGCGAAGCTAAGGGACATCAACAAAGCTGGCACTATTATAGATGCAGTAGCGCTGGCTGGCGGCGACCTTACCCGGGTAGAGGGCATCAGCTTCACTATTGACGACCCGACATCCTACTTCAACCAGGCCCGTCAGGAGGCTATGGAGGATGCAGAGGCTAAGGCGCAGCAGATGGCGGATTTAGCGGGTGTCGGATTGGGGAAGGCGTTCTACATCAGCGAGAGCGGCGGTTATATACCGCAGCCATACCCGGTGAAAGACTATTATTCATTTGCAGAGGGTTCCGGGTCTACTCCTATCAGCGCGGGTGAACTGGAGATAACCCTGACAGTCCAGGTTGCATACGCTATTGACTAAGTATAGCTGAATAAAGGGCTTAGATGATCAGTCGGTAGGGGCGTCCGCCGCAGGCGGACGCCCCTGTTGTATTCTTTGGAAGTCGTCAAATCATCTTTAGCTCGCTACGGATGTTATCACCCTGAACGCTCGTAGTTGCACCTTTGCGAGTGAGGTGATAGAATGAGCTTTACCGATAAAAATAAACCTGAATCGGAGAAGCTCGGGGATGTTCACGGGCATTGTCGAAGAAATAGGCACTGTAAAGTCGCTGAGGGCAGATAAGCTTACCGTCTCAGCGAGCGAAGTCCTTAAAGGGACAAAGGTCGGCGACAGTATTGCCGTCAACGGCACCTGTCTCACAGTCACAGCGCTGAGCGGCAGCACGTTCTCAGTG
Source organism: Chloroflexota bacterium (assembly GCA_016865955.1). Lineage (GTDB taxonomy): Bacteria > Chloroflexota > Dehalococcoidia > SZUA-161 > SZUA-161 > VGNW01. The sequence continues at coordinate 2,731 of VGNW01000246.1, forward strand.
GATGTCATGCCCGAGACCCTGCGCCGTACCAACATCGGCTCCCTGCGTCCCGGCGATGGGGTGAACCTGGAGCGCGCCCTGGCAGCCGGCGGACGCATCGGAGGGCATTTCGTGCAGGGGCATGTGGACGGCACGGGCAGAGTTAATGCACTTGTCCCGGAGAATGAGGCGCTCTTAATGACCGTTACCGCCCCTTCCGAGATAACGGCTTATCTGGTGGGAAAGGGATTCATCGCTGTTGACGGCGTGAGCCTGACCGTCGTCCGCTGCAATGCGACATCTTTTGAGGTCTCGCTGGTCGCTTTCACCCGTGAGAACACCAATATGGGACGCAGAAAACCGGGCGATACGGTCAATCTTGAAGTTGACATAATGGCAAAATACGTGCAAAAGTTATGCAGTGAGGGCAAGACCGGCGTAAGCCTTGAATTTCTGGGCAAACACGGGTTTCTGGATAGATAAGTATTGGGGAGTGCAGAGGGGCAAAGCCCCTTTGCCAGGGGTTTGGGGGTGTCCCCCATTTTCTCTGTACCCCAAGAGTGGGGGATTAGAGGGGGTTGAGAGTAATCCGTAAGCTTTCGTGAATTTGAAGAGGTAAGAAATGGCTTTAGCAACGATACCGGAGGCAATCGCAGACATAAAAGCAGGCAAGTTCCTCATTATCGTGGATGACGAAGGTCGGGAGAACGAAGGCGACCTCGCCATAGCTGCCGAGAAGGTCACTCCCGAGATAATCAACTTCATGGCGAAACATGCCCGAGGACTTATCTGTATCGCCATGACCGGCGAGAGGCTGGACGAGCTGAAGATCCCCATGATGGTTCAGGACAATACCTCGAAGTTTTACAGTCCCTTCACTGTGTCCGTAGAAGCAAGACATAAGGTAAGCACAGGTATCTCAGCTCACGAC
>VGNW01000247.1 GCA_016865955.1 Chloroflexota bacterium
TTTAGATGGGAGCACCACTGTTGCAGTACCCGGAGTGGTTACCTGTCCTTTGCCGTTCTCCAAACCAATCTCCATGTCCACAAGGTGCTCTCCTTCCTCAACGTACTTCTTGACAACCTTGCCTTTGCACTTCCAGGTCTCTCCATCGACAGGTTCATTCATGGTCTTCATCTTGCGCGGAAAATCCAGACCGCGATACTGGCAGGAGAACTTCTTCATGAAGCCCTCGTCTCCCATCCAGTTTGTCACGAATTGAATCAGCCAAGCATGTTTAAGCAAGCCGTGGACGATAACGCCGCCGGTGCCCTGGGTCATGGCAAATTCAGTTTCATAATGGTGGGGGTTGAAATCACCGCTGGCGCCCGCCCATTTCACCAGCATCAGCGAGTGCGCAATTTTCTCGAGGACGGGCAATTCGTAGCCTACTTCGATATCTTCCCAATGTATCTGTTCTTTTGACATTTTCCTCTCCTTCATAAGGTTAGAGTTGACGGCCTATCAGGGTTTGGTACGATTTAGCCACGAGATCGCCATTCTGGTTGTAGTAGGCTACCTCGAAACGTACTATCATCATTTTGGTCTTGCCTTCTTTCAGGGCGATGTCAGCGACCTTGGGGCTGGCTACCAGAGTGTCTCCTGCACGCACCGGCAGGAAATACTCGTAGGACATTCCGCCGTCTAGAATGCCAGCGTACCCAGCTTCAATCATGGCCCCCATCACGCCCATCAGCCCCTCAGCCGAGGGAATAGTCTGCTTGGCCCAGCCAAAGAAACCCGGTGGAGCGATTATGCCGCCGTAGCGCGATTTCTTGGCATACTCCTCATCATAGTATAGAGGGTTATCGTTGCCTACGGCATCAGCGTACCGTCTAATGGCACCTTTCTCCACCTCTCTTAGATGAGGTGGGTCCACTTTTCCTATGTACTTCTTAAGTTCTTCTGGAACCATCCAGTGCCTCCTTATAGATTTTGTATAGTTCCTCTCGACCTTTCGAATATGGCTGCATGCCCACAGCGGACACAGTACTGCTAGAGTTCTACGATTCTTGGGAACTGTTGGCCCTTACCATGTCCATAACGAGCAGACAGCGCGTATATAATAATCCCAGCCTAGTGCCTTTGTCAAACTCAAAAAGAGCTTTTCGAGACTAATACAAGGAGAAACCTGCACCGTAGTGCAGGTTTCTCTTACGTAGTATGACCATTCTTGCTTTTTCATCTAGGAGAATTGGGGTCTGGGCAGCAGACCTGCCTTCTCCACGATTTCAGGAACTACTTCCTCCCACTCGATAGCCATCAGGTGAATACCTGCTACGCCCTTAATCTCCTTGATGCGATTGATTATCTCAATGCACTGCTTAATGCCCTCTTTGGCAACCTGGTCCTTGGGCACAGCCTTCAGTTGCTCAATGCATTTCTCAGGGACATCCATGCCCGGCACCTTGGTCTGCATGTAACGACCGGCGCCGATGGATTTTATGGGGGCTACACCGGCCAGAATCTTTATCTTCTTATCCAGACCTGCGTCTCTCACTGCCTCCATCCACTTGGCAAATTTGTCTACATTGTAGATAATCTGGGTCTGGATGAAGTCGGCTCCCGCTGCTGCCTTCTTAGCAAGTCTAGGCGTTCTGTACTCTAAGGGGTCGGCAAAAGGATTTTCCGCTGCACCGATGAACAGCCTCGGCTCGACTGCCATTGCATCGCCGCACTGGAACTTCTTCTCATCCCTCATAGTCTTGACCATATTGATGAGCTGTATGGAATCGACGTCATAGACGCCTTTAGCCTTGGGATGGTTGCCAAACGCTTGATGGTCGCCTGTGAGACACAGCATATTGTTGAGCCCCATTGCCGCAATACCCAGAATATCCATTTGCAGGGCGATGCGGTTTCTATCGCGGCAGGTCATCTGCACAATGGGGTCAATGCCTACTTCCTTCGCAATCAGGCAGGATGCCCAACTAGCCAGACGAACAACAGCGGTTTGCCCGTCGGTGACATTGGCAGCATCGACATACCCCTTCAGGATTTTAGCCTTCTTTCTTACAACCTCAGGGTCAGCGCTGGCCGGAGGCCCGATTTCTCCGGTGACCGCAAATTTTCCGCTTTCAAAGATTTTTTCGAGGTTACTCTTTGACTTCATCGTTTTCCCTCTCTATCGTTTGCTTGCTGCGCCAGCCGTGAGACTCACGCTCCAGTCCTTCGGCGCCACAATCGTCTGCATTTTGTCCAGCCGACCGAGTTTGGTTAACCTGTCGATTATCAATTGCCAGGCACAGGGGATATCCTGCGATACCTCACACTTGCCTTTCACCGAACCGCCGCAGGGTCCGTTCATAAGGAACTTGGAGCATCTCGCTACAGGGCAAATCCCGCCTGTGTACTCCAGAACGCAATCGCCACACTCCATACAACGCTCAGCTTCCCTCCATTCAGCATGGCGCCCGCCGAGCGATACGGTATTGCAGCCAGGATGAACCATCTTGTCCACCACTGACGATGTCGCCTGCACGCCGACTCCGCAACACAACGCCAGCAGAGAGTCAGAGGCAAGTATCTCAGTTTCATGAGGCTGCAGCATTAACCTGACCTGGCTGTCGTTGCACATGAAGTCGATGAGCGCGGTGCCGGCAACCTTCTTCCCCGCCTGCTCCAGCTTTTGCTTCATCTCCGAGACTTCCTTCTCGCCACCGGTATGGCAGCCTTCAGCACATCCTTTGCATCCCACTAAAAAGATGCTCTTTTCATTTCCTATGTATCCAAGTATCTGTTCGAGCGGTTTTTGCTTGGTAATCAGCATATTCACACCCTCGCTTCGTTTAAACTTTCATTTATATAAAGAGGACCGATTTCCCCTATTACCGTTTCTATTATCTTCGGCATCCGCCCCTGTAATTCCGGAGAAAGCTCGAGGCCGGGTTCCAGCTCTTTAGGCTCTACTCCGATGATGACCGTCTCCTTGGGCTTGCACCCTATCAATCCCATTACGCTGAGGTTTTCCAGGATGCCCATCTGATGGATTGAAGTCGTAATCCCTTTTTCGGCAACTATCTGCTCAGGGGTGAAGCGATAAATCGCTCCTGGTTCACAGCCGCCTTTCACAGCATCGACAATTACCAGCTTGTCTACACCGTCGAGCAGGTAGCAAGCATCCGGTGAGGTGCCGCCCTCTATAACTTCAATGCTTGAAGAAGGCAGCTTTTCTTGCAGGATGCGGGCTACATGAACGCCGATGCCCTCGTCCTTGAACAACTCGTTGCCAGCTCCTAAAACCACAATCTTCTTCATAACGATTAAGCAACCCGGAATTCGCTCAGAGTCCTTCCCTTGGGTGTAATCAGGTGCACCGCACAGGCAATGCAGGGATCAAAGGAGCGAACAATCCTCACGATTTCAAAGGGATTCTCCGGGTCTTTTATCTTCGTCCCTGTAAGCGCCTGCTCGAGAGGCCCTGGCTGTCCCTTGTCATCGCGAGGCGACATCAGCCAGGTGCCCGGTACTACGCACTGATAGTTTGCTATTCTCTTATGCTTTATTTCAATCCAGTGTCCTAGTGCTCCACGCGCGCCATCAACCAGGCCCATGCCTGTTGATTCCTCTGGGATTTGATACGTCTGATATACA
>VGNW01000248.1 GCA_016865955.1 Chloroflexota bacterium
TTGCGGCGATAAATGTCTCTGCATCCGGAATGCTTATCCTTTTCATCGGGAGCAACCTCCAATAATCTTTGCTCCCAGTATAACTTAAATTATCGCTATGCGCAACTACTTATGTCGCTTGATATAGTATATGTTTTTAAGTGAACTGTCACTGGCTTCTTCGCCTTGGTCACAATCGCCGCGAACGCCTCTATCTCTTCAAGCGGTGAGTATATACCTGGGTCATAACCCAAGCCAAAACTCACACCGCATGCACCTTCATCTAAAGACTGCTCAAGTTTGCGCATACAACTCCGAAGTTCATCTTGCTTCATCGGCCCTCGGCGAGAGCTCGCACCTGCCATCCTGACTGCAGCATGACCCACTAGTTGCGCCAAATTGACAATCGGCTTTCTCTGCTGTGTCGTTTCAAGAAATTCGTTCATTGACCGCCAATTGTAGTCTAGCGGTTTATCGATTGGAAGCATAAAGTCCTTTTCCAATGACCCTAATGTCTCTGAGGTAACCGGCGCTGGTGAGAAACCGCAATTACCTCCCACTAAGGTTGTTATACCCTGCTCAAGGAAGCACTTCAAAAGATGTGGATGCTCATCTAGAGGCAACGACCAGTCCATATGTGAATGCATGTCAATGAAGCCAGGGGCGATAGAGTAACCAGTTGCGTCAATGATAGTATCTGCATGGGGAGAAACTTCCTTATCTTTAAGAACAGCTTCTATTCGGTCTCCCTCAATCAGAACGCTTCCATCGAAAGAGGCGCTTCCCGTGCCATCAATTACTCTTCCACCTCTTAATAGGGTCTTTTTCATCCTCCACCTCCCTGTTTGGGAAGACATCTATCCTATGCCAATAATGAAATTGTATTGCAATCAGATTGACTAAGCTGAGTAAATGTCAGGAGACAAATAGTTTTGGAGCTTATTGTTACTCTGGAATAACCCCTTTTTTACGTACGGCTTTAATACGTGCTTTATCATAGCCAAGCTCATTCAAAATCTCTTTGGTGTGCTGCCCAAATCGGGTGCTCCAGTTTCTCACCCGGAATGGTGAATCAGATAGTTTAAGGATTGAGCCCACCTGCTTGACACGCCCTAGAGTTGGATGAGGTAATTCATCGATAGTTTTGCGGGCAATCAATTGGGGATCTGAGACCAGTTCATCGATGGAGTAAACCGGGGCAACGCAGGTATCCTTCTGCCTCAGGATTTCCAGCCACTCTTCGCGGGTTTTGGTCAGGAATACCTTCTTAAAATAGCGGAATATCTCCCCCCCCTTGTCACCTTCGGCAAATTGATGCCCTATTAAATCCTTGCGACCTATGAGACGGCACAGATTGGCATAGAAATGCGGCTCAAGTGCGCCGATGCTGATATATTTGCCGTCCCTCGTTTCGTACACGTTGTACCAGGACCATTTCCCTCCAAGCCAGGTTTCGCCTCTCTTCGACAGAACTCCCCACGACAGATACGGATTTATCCATACCGACATCATCCCCACTATCCCGTCCGTCAGGGAGACATCGGCGTACTGTCCTTTACCTGTTCTGTCTCGTTCCCTTAATGCTGCCAGAATGTCGATGGCAGCGACCATCCCGCCGGCGGCGAAATCAGCAATGGGGACGCCGGGTATAACTGGCGAGCCATTCGCTTTTCCTGTCAGCCCCAGCAGCCCGCCTATTGAAATATAGTTGATGTCATGACCCACGAGGTCGCGGTAAGGTCCGGTTTGCCCGTAACCTGAAAATGAAACATAAACGATTCGGGGATTGATTTTCGCAAGCGTCCTGTAATCGATGCGCAGACGTCTGGTAACCCCGGGGCGGTAGCTCTCCATCACCACATCGGCAGTTTTAGCGAGGTCATAGAATATGTTGCGCCCATCTACAGCCTTCAGGTCTAGTCCCATGACCCTGCAGTTTCTTAACCCGGGATGTTCCGGCGAATCCGGCAGCATATGTTTGATAAAGCCGCCGCGCCGTTCCACATCAGGTTCGTGTATTTTGATAATATCGGCGCCCAGGTCGCCGAGGAGTGTGGAGCAGAAGGGGCCGGGGCCCAGCCATGTCAAATCCAGCACCCTGATATCCTGCAAGGCTCCGCTCTGCTTTTTGGGGCGCTGTTTTGTTACTTTACCGGTTTTTGCAGGCTGCTTCTTTGCCAAAGCAGGTCTCCTGACTATCGAGCAATGAAAGTCTGTCTGCGTCGGGCTACCGCATCCCCGTTCTGGTTGATGAAGGTGAGCTCCATGGTGATGAAGACCATCTTCGCGCCATCTTTGCCCACGCGCTCCTTGGCGTCAGCAAACCTGGCGTACCATGTTAGGGTGTCGCCGGCGCGAACAGGGAGGTAGAAATCATATTCCACACCTCCATCGAGGATGCGGAACAAACCTGCTTCGATCAGGGTGCCGAATACTTTGCTCATCATCTCGACTGATTCATCGTTGACTTTCTTTGCCCAGCCAAAGAAACCCGGCGGACATATTATTTCCCCGTACTTGCTCTTCCCTGCATACTCCACATCACTATAGAGGGGATTGAGGTCATCTACCGCTTCGGCATATCTTCTGATGGCGCCTACTTCCACCTCATTGATGACAGGTCCGGTCGTGGTACCGAGCAACCCTTTGAGTTTGTCCATGACCTCTGAACCGTCCACCATTGCCCATACCTCCTTCAAATCCAGACTCAGCTTCCCGCTTCATTCTTGCTACCAGCTTCGGGGCAGTCCCAGCCCCAATGAACAGATAAGGTTTCTCATAATCTCCGAGGTGCCTCCACCCATGTTTATTCCTGTGCATAGCTGATAATTGTTTTCATATTTCCCATACAGCGGCGCCCATCTCGAATTTCCTACCTGACCATAGAGACCCATTATCTGGTTGCCCAGATAGGTGGTGCGTTGCATCGTCTCGGAGGCAAGGACCTTTGCCGCTGCAGCCATGGGTGCGGCAGCTACCAGACCACCCTTGATTTGATTCCATACCACCGAGTAAGCGAAGGCGCGCCCTACCTCGACATCTATCTCCAGTTGAGCCAGCCTGTGACGGATAAGCGGACTATCGAGCCTTGCCTCCTGGCAGAACTCCACCAGTTGCTCGATGTCTCTCTTGCAGGCAGCGAAAACGAATATCATGGAACGTTCGAAATTGGAAGTAAGCTGGGAAGCCAGCCAGCCCTGGTTCTCCTCACCGACTCTATTCTGTGCTGGAACCCGAACGTTATCGAAAAAGACCTCGTTGAATGAGTGAGAGCCTTCCAGATGCAGAACTGGTTTGACCGTGATTCCCGGTGTCTTCATGTCCAGCAGGAAAAAAGAAAGTCCGCGGCTCCTTTTCTCATTGGGGTTGGTCCTGACCAGTATGTTGCACCAGTCGGCGCGGTGAGCCCCGGTTGTCCATATCTTCTGGCCGTTGATGATGTAGTCGTCTCCGTCTCTTACAGCGCGTGTGGTCAGTGATGCCAGATCAGAGCCGGCATTGGGTTCGCTCCAGCACTGACACCAGAACCTTTCGCCTCGCGCCGTGGGGGGCAGATGCTGCATCTTCTGCTCCTCGTTTCCACTCACAATGAGAGAGGGGGCAAGCACGATTAAT
>VGNW01000249.1 GCA_016865955.1 Chloroflexota bacterium
CTCGCGGAACGGGGGTGAGAACGAGGCGCTGACCAGCAGGGCGAAGTTCGTGTTTGCCGTCTTCCGATGGGCGTAGCTGTGTCCGTTCACCGTTATCACGGGGTCTTTCCCGCCTGTGGTCTCCATGGTTACCTCGCCTGCGGGGCACATGCAGAAAGTCCGTATCCGGTCGTTGTAGGTCGGGGAGTGAAATTCGAGCTTGATTTCATAAAGGGCTTCGGTCAGTTTCTCTAACACCTTCGATGGTACCTCGACCCTGACGCCGACATCTATGGGGTTATTATGCAGGGTCAGTCCGAGACCGGCAGCCTCTTTAAGCAGCCAGTCAGCCCCCTCTCTGCCCGGAGCTATTATCAGATATTGCGATTCTATTAACTCGCCATCGTCGGTGCGGATGCCTTTAATCTTTCCGTTCTGTCTGATTAGGGAGACTGCTGCGGTATCGGTCTGGCTCTCGATGCGGTCAGCCAAGAAGCGGTGCATCTCTTTGAGTACATCGCGGCATGACTCCGTGCCCATATGGCGAATCGGTGCCGGAATCAGCTTGAGACCGGCTTCGGCAGCCTTCTTCTTCAACTGCTCCACACCGGCTCCGGCGCCGTAGACCTCATTTGGCGCTCCGAACATAAGATAGATATCATCGACATACTGGATGAGTTCGACAGCCTTCTCAGCGCCGAGATAGGTCTCTAGCTGTCCTCCTACCTGGGGTGAAAGCGTAAGCTTGCCGTCGCTGAATGCGCCGGCGCCGCCCCAGCCGCTGACCAGATCGCAGGGCGAGCAGGGCGGGCAGCTTCGGTTCTTGCCGATGATGGGACATCTGCGGAACTGGAGCGCTCTGCCCTTTTCCAGGAGCAGGATGCTGAGATTGGTTGCTCTGCTTAATTCCAGAGCAGCGAAGATACCGGCGGGTCCGCTGCCCACGATGATTACATCGTATTTGCTCTGCATATTGGCACCCAGAGTCCGATTCTATCCCGCAAGCTATGCCTTGTCAAACGAATTGCCAGGTAGCTCGGCAATAATGGGGGTGCAGGGGGGCAAAGGGGGCTGATGATAGTGAGCCATACCTGCTCTGCCAAATTGACTTGCAGTTCGCAGGGGTATAAAATCGAACTGGAGGAACGGGATGCCGATATATGAATACTGTTGCCCCAAATGCGGGGTTAAGTTTGAGCTCCTGCGACCCATGAGCAGGGCTAATGAGGATGCGCCCTGTCCCACCTGCAAAAACGGAGCCAAGCGAGCAGTCTCAACATTTGCTGCTTTTATAAAGAGCGACAGCGGAAGCTCCAGCGCTGTAGCAGGCTCCGGCGGCTGCAGCACTTGCTCCGCAACCAGTTGCGCCGGCTGCCATTGAGGTTATCCGGTTAGTAATCGTAGGGGCACGGCACGCCGTGCCCTTTTATTATTCGTGTGACGACACTGGCTCTGGTTCAGCCTTCTTACCAAGCCTCAGTATTCCCCATGCTATTCCCCCGATTATTGCAGCTTCAAGTATCGTACCTCCAGCCAGGAACAGGGTGGCATCGTTGAAGAAGCCCTGAGGGAACATCAGCAGCAACATGGCATCGGGACTGAGCTGCCACAGGTCGTTTCTGAAGCTCACCAGGTGGAACCATAGGAAAAGGTCGTCGAAGCCGACCAGCGCGAATAAGCCCAGAATAGCGATAAGTCCGATGGTGGCGATACCTCCCCATACCAGGCGTCTGGCTATCTCTCGCCGGAAGGCGCGCCTTACCAGGAGGAAGTTAAAAGCAATGAAAATAGCAATGAAAACGAGCGTGCCGATTTGGAGCCGGTAGACCAACTGAATCAACCCTTTGACATCCTTGAGGTGTTCAACTTCTCTTGCTTCGAACACTTCGATGTCCGTATATTCCTCGTCCGAGTTGAAATAGTCGATCAGCCGTCGGGCGGTTTGAGTTAGTTCTTCATTATCCAGTCCTGTTGTTTCGCTTACTTCGTATTTATTGAAGCCGTACTCGTAAAGCCGGATGTCGTTAACCGCAAACCTTACATTGGTGGTGATGAGCAATATGGGGATGCAGATGATGAACAGGATGACGTTTATTGTGGGAAGTGCTTTCATTTACTCGGCTCTAAGCGTTATGGTAGTTTACAGCCATCTGCCTTGTCAATGTGAGATGTGCTCTATATAATGGACGAGAAGGAAATGATATGTCAAAGAACGATGCATATGCGGCGCTGGCTGCCCGACACGGCTATAAGGACTCGCTTCGCTACCGGCGTATTCTGGAGTATCTGATGACTCCGAAGCAGGCTGAGATGGTCAATCTCATGCCTGCAAAGTTCGTGGAGCTTGCGAAAAAGTTCAGGACGGATGAGGCTGATGTTAAAAGGCAACTGGAAGAGTTGTATCGCAAGGGGGTCATCTTTGCCCGAAGCCCCGAGGCTCTGGAGGAGGCATCCTTTGCCCTAGCAGTGGTGCAGTTACATGACATAACTATGTGCCCTCTGGGTCTGGATATAAAACGCGATAAGAAGTTATTCGAGCTATGGGACGATTTCTGTGTCAATGAGTGGGACCCCGACCAGGTGGCAAGCTGGATTAAACTAGATGTGCCTCAGGGCAGGGTTGTCCCTGCCTACAGGTCTATCCTCGATAGCCCTGAGATACTGCCCTGCGAGGACATGCGCCAGATAATTAAGTCCGCGCGCTCCATAGCTGTGGCGCACTGCACCTGCCGCAGGCGCAAGGAATCGGTGGGCAAGAAGTGTAAAAAATCTCACGATATGGTTGACATTCAGTTCAATATTGCCGCCGAATACCTCATCGGCAACAATGCCGGCAAAAGGCTGACTGCCGAGGAAGCGCTAGCTTTGATAGATAAATGTGAAGAGAAGGGCTTAATACATACCTGCGAGAACTCGACCCGTATGAGACCACGCTGGGGTATGTGCAACTGCTGCACCGACTGCTGCATGGTGTATGAGCCTATCTATAGGTTCAAGGCTCCCGTGACCAAATGTATGGCTAAAAGCCGGTACGAAGCACGCGTGAATGAAGAGCTCTGCACAGGCTGCGATATGTGCATCGACTGGTGTCCCTTCAGCGCTATCGCAATGGTGAACACTGATGGTCTGAAGGAGCCAAAAGCTTCGATAGATGTCGAGAGGTGCATGGGCTGCGGTGTCTGCGTGCTCAAGTGCGATTTCAAGGCATTGAGCATGAAGCTGGTCAGGCCTCCCGAGCACATTCCGCCTGCGTGACAATTTCTGCATAAAGGAACCTCCGATGGAGCAAGACCCCGGCAGTTTCGATACCCTGGAAAAGATTGTGGCAAAACTGAGGGCGCCCGATGGCTGCCCCTGGGACCGCGCCCAGACACATGCCTCTATCAAACCCTATCTCATCGAAGAGGCTTACGAGGTGCTTCAATCTCTGGACGATGAGAACACGGAGAAGCTCTGCGAGGAACTGGGCGACCTGCTGCTGCAGATTATGCTGCATGCCCAGATGGCTAACGAGGCGGGAGAGTTCAATATCAAAGATGTGATACGGGGCATCAGCACCAAGCTGATACGCCGCCACCCGCATGTTTTCGGCAAGTCCAGAGCGGCGAATGCCA
>VGNW01000250.1 GCA_016865955.1 Chloroflexota bacterium
AGCGCCTGAAGGCATTCGCGCCGGCGATGGACGAAGACCATTTTTCGAGGGACTACCAACGCGACCGCCTTGTCGACTGGGTTATCATGGCTCTTGAGCATGCTAACCGTCACAGCGAGATTATCCCTCTTTGTGAACAAGAGGCAATCAAGACGGGAAGTTACGTCCGCCTGACCAGGCGACTGTTGGCAGCGGGATGCCGTGAAGAAGCGGAACAATGGATACATAAAGGGATAAATGCCATACAGAATAGGTGGCCGGGTATTACCAGCGAGCTCCGCGCTATCCTGCGCGGGATGAGGGAACAGGAAGAAGACTGGCTCAGTGTTGCTGCTTTTCGCGGCGATGACTTCTTCACACATCCGACACTGGAGACTTTCAAAGCATTACAGGAGGCGGCAGAACGAGCCGAAGTCTGGCCGTCAGTGAGGACAGCGGCAATATATTACTTGGAGACAGGACAATTCCCTGAGAAAGCAGAGCGGATGGTTGGAAACCATACCATTCCGCCATGGCCATTGCCCAAGACAGGGGTGAGACAAACCGTGGAGACGACGCCGAAGGACTTTCCCATGACTGGGACGCTGATCGATATTGCTATCGCCGAAAAAAGTCCCGACGAGGTGATCCGCTGGTACGACCGGGTTGGAGTGAGGCCAATAGGCCTGGGGTGGACCTGGTTCAAGGAAGATCAGGTGGCGAAGGCTATAGCCGAAGCCTATCCGGATCGAGCTATCGCCATCTGGAAGAAGCTTGCCGAAGTTCAAATTGCCCAAGCTCAGCCAAAGGCTTATGAGGTGGCTGACGGATTCCTGCGCAGCATGCGCCACCTCTTCAAAAAGCTGGGGAGAGATAAGGAGTGGCAGAGTTATATCGCTGGACTCCGTCAGGCCAATGCACGCAAGAGGCGGTTGATGGATGTCCTTAATAGCCTCGACGGTCGCCCGATTATTGAAACGTGAAAGCCGCCTTGGAGGCCGGTACCATTGCGGCAAACGAAACGGAGGAAGGTCACATGGGAGACACTTTCATCACTGATATGACCCATTTTGAAAGCATTCAACCCGGTCCTTCGCATCAGCCGGCACGGAAGATAGCCCGGTTCTTTGGTGCCATCGTATCAGCTGCCTCGGTCTCTCCTACGGACAGGTTGATTGACGCTGCCCTCTTCTGTCGAAGACGTCCGGGCAGGATACAGTGCCCGGGGCACCTTCAAATCTACAGGGATGGCGTTTCAGGTATCATAACATGGCACTGCAGCCGGTGTGATGACCAGGGGGAGATAAGCAACTGGGAAGGCACGCCCTGGAACTTGGGCAAATGGGCGATTGAACGTCAATCTGAACAGCAATTCCATGAGTTGATACTAACCGAGGATGAACTTCAGGAGCTTAAGCGTAGTCTTATCCTCAGCCGAGAATGCGAATGCCTGCTTTATAGGGCTATTATTGCTCATGGTGGTATTGTTATTCGAGCAACATTGGAGGAATTTGAAGAACTGGAAGAGAATATTGCTGCTGATGCCAATCATGAAGAAAAAAGGCGTCGCCAGAGGATATTGGACCGTATCTATGAACGCATTGAGACCCTTTTTGACCAGGAACATTATTATGGGTCTGACTTTGAGGAATGGATGCAAGATAACCAGCAGGAATTATCCCAGGAAATAGAGAGCTTTGTGAATGAAATGGATGAAAAAATGAAACAAAGCCAGGGCTTTCCATCCAAGGCTAAGAATTCAATATCAGCAGACGTGGTCGAGAAAACCTGGCAACGTGTTGCAAAGTTCTCGCCACAAAATGTCCAAAAACTCATCAAACGTATGGCAAAAGAACAGCCGGTGGTTCTGGCATATCTCATGGCAGTTGATAATGATATTTTTAACCAAAGTGAGCGAGAAGGTCTGCTTTTTCTGGGAATGGTCGTATGGCAGATAATGTTACAAGGAACTCGACCTTTGCCAAAGGTCACCGAGAAGATACTTGATGAGGCGGAAGCTCGAAACCTCAAGATGGCGGAATACCTTCGAGATGAGACCGAGGCTGGTTTTGAGGAAACAACCAGAAAAATCATTGGGAGCTACAAGCAACCTGAGGTTCTGCGGTATGTTGTCGAAGCGATTATGGAGGACACGGAAGAAAGCAGTCCTATTAGAGAAGAAAATAAAGGCATTATGCTCCTCGACCTAAAAACTGTTATCGATTGTTTTGATGCATAACTCCCATCTTCATTTTTGTTGAAGCCACTGGGGAAACTCAGCGCATGTCTGTGAAATGTAGTCATAACCAAGATGTTTACGTAGTATCGCGCCGTTTTTAGTCTCGACCAGCGCATTATCGTCAGAATGTCTCGGCCTTGATTTGGTAAAACGGATGAGCATTTTGTTCAACAGCTCCGCTACCACCTTATTGACAAATTCTGAGCCGTTATCAGAGTGAAAACCCCGTATGGTAAAGGGGAACTGAACCAATAACATCTCCAGAACAGGCACCAGATACGCTTCTGATATCTTCTGCGTTGAGGCAACAATTTCCCACTGTATAACCTCGTCCACCGCATTGATGTGATAGACCCCTTTGTGGTCATCGGTATCCCCTTGATGTACTGTATCTATCCTTATATGCCCTGGTTGTCCATTCGGGTATGGCTTGGCACGTTCGCCAATGGGCGAGACGCTGTGCTTCGTTTTGGTAAAGCGCCTGGTCATAGTACGATAGTGACTACTTCTGCGTAAATTGTATAGATGGGCTACAGAAATCCGGGAAATGTGTTCAAACTCAGTATGCCCGTATACCTCATGTTCCCGCTCCATGATCTTCTTAGTCGCCGGTCCGCTTAACCAGCCATGCAATTCATCGGTCCGGGCCAGTAACTCCGCTCCACGCAAGGTATACGTGCAGGGGAAACAGTGTCTTCTGTAGTCTGTTTTCTGTAATCTCCCTGTCTTTCGGTATTTTGTGACTAGCCTTGATACCTGCGCCCTGGAGTAACCTGTCACCTTCTGTATGTACTGCCGAAGTGCTCCTTTATCAGCTTTTTTGAGACGATGATACCAGAATCGTATGAGCACACCCTCTATCCATGCGTATTTCTCCTTTACCTTAACACTTTGGAATTCAACTGCTTCATTCCCTCCTAGAAATTGCCTGACCTGTTCAATCGTTTGTATTTGCCTGTCGTTCATGATTAGTAGCATGTCCCAATCATAAACAAGTTGCTTCCCTTTATCAGGCTCATCTTGTGTTAGAAATCATTGGCTCCTTCAGGCTCATCTTGTATTGGAAGAGACTAACGCTTGACAGTGCCGGGGGGGGTGATATAGTATAGACTATAAGCTACTATTTTGGAAAAACTAAACTGATACAAAATAGGAGGTGATACTATGTAAAATTTCTAATTTGCAGCCAAATCACTCTTGTAGAGGAAATTTGAGGAGGTTAGAATTGTTGAGAATGAGAGAAATGCTGGCACTATTTATCAGTCTTTGCATCACACTTGGTGTCTTAGCCTGTGCTGCTCCGGCGCCTGCTCCAACACCATCCCCGACGCCCGC
>VGNW01000251.1 GCA_016865955.1 Chloroflexota bacterium
CACCACTAATAAAACGGGTGTATTTGCCGGAGGGGACGCTGTAACAGGCCCATCGACTGTAGTTGAGGCACTGGCAGCGGGGCGACAGGCAGCCTACCGCATTGATGATTATCTTAACCATAGATACCCCAGAACTCCGAAGAATGACAGGGGTGTTCTTTCGGGTGAACTTCTTTCAGAGACAATACGGATGATTAAAAAGATTGGGCGAGTCGATTTGCCGACTCTGTCCCCCGGTGAGAGGACTAAAGATTTCACTCAGGTGGAGCTCGGTTACACTTGGGAGAGTGCTGTCGACGAGGCGAGAAGATGCCTCAGATGCGGTATGGGCGCTGAGATACTTTCTCAGGATAAATGCGCTGCTTGCCTCACCTGCCTGAGAGTTTGCCCTTATCATGTGCCGCATCTGGATGCCAGCGGCTCAATCCAGATTCCAGCCGAGCAGTGCCAGGCATGCGGGGTTTGCATTGCGGAATGTCCGGCTAAAGCAATAGCTATGCGCAAGCCGTATGACCGTCTGCACACCGTCGAAGAGCTAGACCATGCCCTTAAATCGGCAGCCCAATCGAATCTCAAGCCTCTCATAATCGGTTTCTGTTGCCAGTATGGACTTTTCGGAACCGGCGCTCTTGCAAGTCTTTGGAGGAGGTCTAGAGCCAGTATCTCCATAGTGCCTGTTCTCTGTATTGCCAGGGTCGAGCCTAATCATATGTTGCGGGCATTCGAGATGGGAGCTGAGGGAGTATTTATCGCCGGTTGCGGTGAACAGTGTGCCAGAGAAAATACCGATTACTGGGTGCGACAGCGCGTTGAAAGGGTGAAGCGGATATTGAAACAGGTCGGACTTGAGCAAGAACGACTGCAGACTTTTGTTTCCACAATTACCGGCAGCGGCGACCTGTCTGAAGAACTGGACAGGTTCGTTCAGAGGATAGGTAATCTCTATCTGACTTCAGTAATAACGAAGGAGGTGAGGAGTTGATAGTAGCAGAACAAAAGAACTTGGAAGAAATCAGACGTGAAATCGCTCCTTACAGCAGGGTGTTGATTCTAGGCTGTGGCACATGCGTAACGGTCTGTAGTGCCGGTGGGGAGCGGGAGGTTGCCCTGCTTCACAACGCGCTTAGAATGGCTGAGACAAGAAGTGGCAATGGCACACATGCCTTCTCGGAATTCACTCTGAAAAGGCAGTGCGACCCCGAGTTCCTCGACCTGCTCAAAGGTCGGGTTGAGGAGGTAGATGCCATTCTCTCACTGGCGTGTGGCATCGGCGTACAGGCTGTTGCGGAGCGGTTTGCGGACCTCCCTGTGCTGCCCGGAGTTAACACCTTCTTCATGGGCGTGCCCAAGGAATGGGGTATCTGGGATGAACGCTGTGCCGCATGTGGTGATTGCAGGCTGGCGGAGACGGGGGGAATCTGTCCCATAACCAGATGCACGAAGGGGATATTGAATGGCCCCTGCGCCGGTGTTAAGAATGGCAAATGCGAGGCGAGCAAGGAGATGGATTGCGCATGGGTCGAAATCTACAGACGTCTGGAGAGATTGCAGCAATTGGATAACATGCGCCGATATTACCCTCCGCGGAATTTCCGCACAATTCCCAGGCCGAAGAGGATTGTGACCAAGGCGAATATTGAAGTGGGAGGGATGTGATGAGCGTCTCATTATTTGAGGAAAAACTCAACTCGGGCAAGTTTCTGGTAACCACAGAGATAGGCCCTCCCAAAGGAGCCGATACTTCAGAGATAGCCCATCACATAGATATGCTGAAGGACAAGGTCGATGCCATCAATATCACCGACCATCAAAGCTCAGTGATGCGATACCCCTCGCTTGGAGGTTGCTTGCTGGTGAAAGAGCATGGCGGCGAGCCTGTTCTGCAGGTAACCTGCCGTGACCGTAATAGGCTTGCGCTTCAAGCCGACCTTCTTCTGGCTTACTCCCGAGGTATTTGCAATGTCCTCTGCCTCACCGGTGACTCGGTTGATGTGGGTGATCACAAGGAAGCAAAGCCTGTCTTCGACCTCGATTCTGTGCAGTTGCTGAAACTTATAAGGGTGATGGAATCGGGTAAGGACATGGGAGGGAACGAAATCAAAGGCACACCGAAATTCTGTACCGGCTCATCAGTTCATCCCGAGGCTGATTTTGTCGAACCTCAACTATTGAAATTCGAGAAGAAGGTCGCAGCAGGAGCGCAGTTTTTCCAGACACAGGGTATCTTCGACATATCGAGCATTCGCAGGTTCATGCAATATGCCTCTCAATTCAATGTCAAAATCCTGGCTGGCATCATAGTTTTAGCTTCAGCCAGGATGGCGAAGTACATGAACGATAATGTGCCGGGAATAATTGTTCCCCAGGCTATTATTAATGAGCTTGCCGGTGCGGAGAAAGGTAAAGGGCTCCAGAAAGGAATCGAGATTGCGGCAAGACTAATAAGAGAGATAAAGGAGGAGAAGCTGTGTGACGGTGTGCACATAATGGCGGTAGGCAATGAAAAGGTCGTTCCCGACATCTTGGGGGCAGCCAGGCTGGTCGAAGCTCGGGCTTAGGGGTGCGAGTGAATGCAGGGAGTGTCGTAATGCTGTAGCGGTATCTGCTGAATATCTCAGCGCAGTAACCTGTGTAAAGCTGATTGAAGAAAAAATATTTTAGAGGAGGTGGAAAATGACGGACAAAAGGAAGGTTCTGATTGTTGATGATGAGCCTGATTTTGTGGAGGCATTTCGGGTAACTTTGGCGGGCAAAGCCTACGAAGTTGTATCGGCCTTCAGCAAAGCAGAGGCTCAGGAGCTAATGAGATTATGTCCGGATCTCGTTGTGCTCGGCACACTGGCACCGGCAGGACAGGCATTCACGCTGCATAAATGGTTGAAGCAACACCCCAGATATAAGGACACACCGCTCCTTGTGATAGACGCCAAGTATGAGGAAAGAGGCGTCAAGGGTTGGAGGAAATTTGAAGGAATGCAACTGGAGGCTGATGAATATGTGACCAAGCCCGTTGAACCTGCTTCGCTGGTGCTCCGAATTAAGAGCCTCCTTGATGAGTTTATCAGGCGGCTTAAGGTACTGGTGGCGGACGACCATACCATGGTCAGGGAGGGGATATGCGCGGTACTCTCGTTGCAGAAAGATATAGATGTGATAGCCGAGGCGGTGAACGGGCGAGACGCTGTGGAGAAGGCGCTCAGGCTCCTGCCTAATGTGGCGCTGATGGATATCATGATGCCTGAAATGAGCGGGCTTGAGGCGACAAAGCAGATATGTCATGAATGTCCTGAAACGAAGGTGCTTATCCTCACTCAGTATGACGAGAAGGAGAACATGCTTGCTGCCAGAAGTGTGGGCGCGTATGGCTTCATTGCCAAAAGGTCTGCCAGCGATGACTTGGTCAAAGGTGTACGGACTGTGAGTTTGGGCAGGTATTACCCTTCGTCTTACGCTGATATAAGCGCCAGTTGAAGGTAGCGGGCATCCGCCAACGGCGGATGCCCGCTACAGAAATC
>VGNW01000252.1 GCA_016865955.1 Chloroflexota bacterium
GGCGGCTATGCTCAACCGCATGGAGAAGGAAGGCTTGATTATAAGAGTACGCAAGAGGCAGGGGCATCCCTTTACGGAGGTAAAGCTCACCGCCAAAGGCAGGAAGCTGTGCTCGCCACTGGTGGCTGTGCTGAAGGATGTGATCGCCGAGATTATGTCCGCCATGTCGGACGAGGAGCTGGCACAGCTATTGGAACTGACCAGACCGCTGCAGACGAAGGCGCTGGAGATGCTGCACACGAAGCTGAAGCCGTCTCCGGGTCACCCCGAAGAAATCACGATGCCTGTTAAGAGACCCAAGGTAAGCAAGAAAAAGACGGTTTAATTCAATAGTGCCTTGAGAAGGATACGGAGCTTGGAACAGATTTCAAGCTCCAAATCCCAAATCCCCAATAGGCTATAGAATTTGTCGTAATATTTACTTCAGTTTGTTCATGTACTGTTTGCGGAACTTCGCCAGTTTGGGCGCAATCACCGCCTGGCAATAAGGCTGGCTTTTATTCTGCCTGAAGTAGTCCTGGTGGTAGTCCTCTGCGGGATAGAAGACGTTGAACGGCTCGACCTCGGTCACAATCGGAGACTTCCAGACCTTTGCCGCATTGAGCTCTTCGATCGTCTGCTGTGCGATGGCTTTCTGCTCGGCGTTATGATAGAAAATCGCCGACCTGTACTGCGTTCCCACATCTGCACCCTGGCGATTAAGTGTCGTGGGGTCGTGTATCTGAAAGAAGACCTCCAGAAGCTCTTTGTAGGAAATAACTCCGGGGTCGAATGTTATCTGCACTGCCTCGGCGTGGCCGGTTTTGCCTGTGCAGACCTCACTGTACGATGGGTTCGCCACTTTCCCGCCCGTATAGCCGGACACTACCTTCTGCACCTCTTTTAGTTCAGCGAAGACCGCCTCGAGGCACCAGAAGCAACCTCCGGCGAGCGTCGCCACCTCTATATCCTTGCTCTGACGCAAATGAATTACCCTTCCCTTATTCCCTGACGAACTTCAGGGCAGCAGAATTAATACAGTAGCGCTTTCCTGTGGGAGGGGGGCCATCGTCGAAGACATGTCCCAGATGTGCATCGCACCTTTTGCAGAGCACCTCGGTGCGGCGCATTCCGTAGCTATCATCCGGCTCCAGCCTTATGTTCAACTCGGAAACAGGCTCGAAATAGCTGGGCCAGCCTGTCCCCGAGTTAAATTTAGTTTTGGACTGGAAGAGGGCTGTGCCGCACCTGACGCAGTGATATATGCCGGGCTCCTTGATATCATCGAAAGTGCAGGTGAACGCTATCTCCGTCCCCTTCTCAGCGGTGACGTTATATTGCTCGGGTGTCAACAGTCTGCGCCACTCTGCATTTGTCTTGCGCACCCTGTCCACCGTAATTATATTATTCCGACGGCTGTCGAATATCTGCACCTTTTCCATTTGAGCTGCCTCTATCAGCGATAGCGAGATTGATTTCGGGGGAATAAATCAAGACTATTTATCAGAATCATTGTACTATAGTTTGCAGGCTGGGCAAAAGCTGGAAGCTATCGCGGCTTAAAAAACACTTGAACTATTCAGGCTTGTATTTGCCTATTTCGAGGCCGGGCACCAGGTCCATCCCTATGTGCCCTTCTTTTTCTAGGCGGGCATACTCTTCGTCGGATATGCCGAGGATTTGCTTGTAGACGTATTCGTTGTGCTCACCCAGGCGCACTGCCGGACGCCGGATACGGCTAGGCGTCTTCGCCATCCTGTATGTCAGTCCCGGGTATCTGTGAGTCCCGCATTCAGCATGGCTCACCGCTTCGAAAAAGCCCCTGGCTTTCATCTGGGGGTCGTTGTAGGCGTCGTTGGGGTGCTCCACGGGACCGGCAGCAACGCCTTCCTTCTGTAACGCATACATAGCTTCGAATTTATCGTGCTGCCCGGTCCATTCCTCGATATATCTGTCCAGCTCGCTGTGGTTATGCCGTCTCTTCAGACAGTTGGAGAACTTGTCGTCCTTTGTCCAGGCGGGATTGCCGATGGCGCGGCAGAAGTTACGCCATTCGTCGTCGCTGCGGATGGTGAGGCATATCCATTCATCCTGACCGCGGCAGCGGTAGCATCCCTGGACGCCGCCGTAGATGTCCCGGTTCCCTGTCCTCTCGGTAATGCGGCGGTTCATGGTATAGTCCATGATGGCTTCGCCCAGTTGAATCATGGTAGCCTCGGTCTGCGACATATCGATAAACATTCCCTTGCCAGTCTTGTTGCGCTGATGCAGCGCCATCACGACCATAAATGCGCCGATTGTGCCCGATGCTTCGTCGCAGTGGTATATTGCCGAGTTCGCAGTCACGTCCCGGTCGGCATAGCCCCTCAGATAGGTATGCCCCAGGAAGTCGTCCTGATGGGCGCCGAGAGAGCGATAATACTTGTAGGGTCCCGTTTGCCCGAAGCCCGACATGGAGAGCATGATGATATTCGGGTTCCATTTGCTGATGATGTCGTAGGTTAAGCCGAAGTCCTCCATGACGGCAGGCTGACTGTTCTCGATGAACACATCGCTCACCTGTATCAGGCGCTTGATTATCTCCCTGCCTTCGGGTTTGACGGCGTCAACTGTGCAGGACAGCTTATTGCGGCCGTGCACATTGAACATGCAGCTCAGATTCCAGGGCCTCTTGCTGACCTCGTCGTATCCCTCCTTGAGATAGGCGGCATAGCCGCCTTTGACGAAATCAACGGCGTACTTGGGATGTCGCGGCGCAGGACCCCTGGTACCGACTGCGAGATAGTGAATCGATTCGACCTTGATGACCTCTGCGCCCCAATCAGCCAGATGCATCTCCACGGTGGGGCCTGCCCACATCTGCGTCATGCCGATAATTCTTATGCCTGACAACGGTAGCCTGACCATCTTAGATGACCCTCCCTTCCCTCAGCTTCACCAGGTCTTCTTTCGAGTACCCCAAGGAGGTGTAGATTTCTACGTTGTGCTGTCCCAGCAGCGGGGCGGATTTTCCTATCTTCCAGGGCAGCTCTGCACATATTGCAGGCCTGCCGGGATAGGTAAGCTTGCCCACCATCGGGTGCTCTGCCTCCGTCCAGAAGCCCCTTTGCTGGTACTGAGGGTCAGCCAGCAGGTCCTCGGAGGTATTGATGGGAGCGCTGAGGACACGGCCTGCCTGGCAGGTCTCGACAATCTCTTTCCGGGTGCGCTCCATCAGCCAGGGATACCAGATGGTGGCTAGGAATTCCTCTCTGCGTGTCTCGTCGAACTGGTTGGCGCCGCCGTAGTTTTCCATAAGGGACATCTTGAGCACCCCTTCAATCCGGTTGAGGAACATGAACCCGCCGGCTACGTCAACGTAGCCATCTTTGCAGGGGAAGATGCCGTAGGGGTACTGCAACAGCCCGGCTATGTCCATTCGGGGAGTCAGTTCCGCGTTATATTCGTAAGCCAGAAGCTCGCTCATCCTTCTATCGATGGCGCCCATCTGGGTTTCCATGAGGGAGACATCCACATGC
>VGNW01000253.1 GCA_016865955.1 Chloroflexota bacterium
GGTCAGAAAGTGAAGCTATAAAAGCAGGCACCGAACCAGCCTGACCCTCCTAAAACAGGGCTAAAACTCGGTCAAAAAGCCCTGTGGGGAAGAATACAACCGAAACAGACCATTGCTAAACGACCTCATCACAGCGCATGTTTGAGGACAACTATCTCAGTCGCCTGCGGCAACTGCCCCGCCTTTAACTCCATCTCCGCGGAATCCGGCCTTTTGACGTTCTTCTTGCCCCTGATGAAATCATCTATGCCTGCAATAGGGAAGGCACATTTGTCATTTTTATAGTGCATCGGGAGCACCAACTTAGGCTTTATATGCTCGCAGATAGCGCCAGCAGTGGCAGCATCTATGGTATAAAATCCGCCCACGGGTATCATCAGGACATCGACCTGCCCTATCTCGTCAATCTCCGATTTTGACAGTGCATGTCCCAAATCGCCGAGATGGCAAATCCTGACGCCGTCGGCAGTAAAACAGAATATCGTATTCTTTCCTCTCTGATTGCCTTTAGAGGTGTCATGGTAGGCATTAATGCCTTTGAACTCTATTGTCCCGATTTTCCTGCTGCCCGCGCCGGCAACCTGTTTAGGGTTCCCCTTTACCCTGCCCCCCACATGGTCGCCGTGGTCGTGGCTCACTATGATGACATCGGCTGTCTCCCCAATCGGAGCGTAGCTGAGTCCGGGATAATCTCCATATGGGTCGGTTATAATCCTCGTTCCGTCTGCAGCAGTTATCAGAAATGAGGCATGCCCGAGCCATTTTATCTTCATGACGATACCCCCTTCGCGATTACTTCGTCTGCTCTCCGGCGAGACCCATAGCGAAATTGACCAGGGTTCTCACCATTACACCGCTCGCCCCTTTGACTACATAGTCTTTTTCTTTGCTGGAAATCGATGTGCCCGCTATATCCAGATGCGTCCACGGCGTGTCCTGACTGAACTCAGACAGAAACTGGGCTGCGGTGATGGCTCCGCCGTATCTGCCACCGGAGTTCTTGATGTCCGCGACATCGCTCTTATTCTTCTCTTTATACTCTTCGAACATGGGAAGCTGCCATATCTTTTCTCCCGCTTCCTCGCCAGCCTTAATCACCTTGTTAATCACTTCCTGATTGTTACCGAATGCGCCGGTGCAGACATCTCCCAGAGCGACCCGGCAGGCGCCGGTGAGAGTAGCTATATCTATCAGAGGGGATAAACCCTGCTTGCGAGCGTATGACAGGGCATCGGCGAGGATAAGCCTGCCCTCGGCATCTGTGTTAACCACCTCTATGGTCTTGCCGTTCATCGCCTTCAGAATATCCCCGGGTTTCAGGGCAGCGCCTCCGGGAAGGTTCTCGGTAGCCGGGATAAGCCCGGTAACGTTAATCTTGAGTTCAAGCTCGGCGATAGCCTTTATAGCAGCAATAACAGTAGCGCCGCCCGCCATATCGCCCTTCATCTCTTCCATGCCCTCCGAAGGTTTGATGGAAATGCCTCCGGAATCGAAGGTTAAACCCTTGCCCACCAGTCCCAGTGTGTTCTTTGATGTAGAATCTCCGCGATAGCTCAGTATGATGAATTTAGGCGGCTGCTTGCTGCCCTGAGCCACGCCCAGAAGCGCCCCCATGCCCAGCTTCTTCATATCATCACGCTCGAAAACAGCAAATTCGAGCCCCGATTCCTCAGCAATCTTGCGCGCTGCTTCCGCCATATCGGTGGGGGTCATATAGTTAGCAGGCTCATTTATCAAATCGCGGGCTAAGTTTGTCGCCTCTGCCAGTATTTTGCCGAGCTTTACACCGTGCTCCAGCGTCGGCACTTTACTTCCATCGCGTTCCACGATGAGCAGTTCGCCAATCTGCCCGTGCTCCGGCTCCTTGGTGATATGCTTGCGGAAGGTGTACAGCCCCAGGATGCTGCCCTCGGTAAGAGCCTGGGCTGCTTTCTCCGGCGCCATTCCGCCTATCCCTGCGCCATGGACAATTGTCGCGACCTTCTTAACTCCCAGCTTCCTCAAGAACTTGCAGCACTCGGCAGCCACGCTGCGAATTGAGTCCAGCGTGAATCTCTCCTGCTTGCCCAACCCCACCACGATCACCCTGGCAGGCTCGATCTTGCCCATTGTATGTATGAGCGTAATCTCGTTCAGCTTTCCTTTAATCTCACCCTCATCGATAAGCCTGGTTATGGCACCGTCCAGAGCCTGGTCGACCACACCTGTAGCGCCTGCGGGACGTTTAACTCCTTCGAAGAGGTTCACTATAGCAGCACCCGCTTTTATCTTCGTTATGTCACCGGCTACAACCTTTACCTCCAACTCGCCCTCCTTTTATCCCTCAATACTTCTGCTATTTCGTTTTACCTTGGTGGATAATATCCAAAAGACAACATAATTGCAACACATGAAAAAGGAGGGGGCGCGTTTGCAACTCGCCCCTCTGTAAAAAGGTATATCAGGAATCATAATATGGTGGATTTTATTTCATTCCACCCACCCTACAAACTACTTGGTGGATCTTCTCGCTGAAAAGATGCTGCTGAAACTGCATTGAATTTACGATCTGGGGGCCACGCCTATAACTTGCCCAGACATTTGGAGAACGGACATATCTAGTCATTCAACAGCAAATTGAGGGACGAAGTACTCAGTCGCGAAATCTTCGCTACATTGACTAAGGCTGAAGTGTTGATTACTGACCGGAGGAAGGAATATAATGAGTTCCGGCCACACAGTGCGTTCTACTAACAGTGCCCAGAGATAATCTCAGTGGCGGGACCAACTTTACAGTGGTGCGTGGTGTAAGGAGGGAGGTAAATGTGAGAGTTGATTGTACGTGGCTAGATCTTTAAAATCTGCATTCCAATCAGGCAAGTCTTCAGTTGAGGGTTGGTGGAATGCTCCAATTACCACATCATTTTTTCCAATTCTTTGGCCGGGCAAGTGCGATCACTGTCGAGGAAGATTTATTTTTGAAAATATGTGGGAAGTATCATATAAAGACATGGTAAAGCGTTTTTGTAAATCATGCGTACCAACAGAAGAACGCGCAAAGGAAGAGGCAAAGATACTCAAGGGGGTTGTTGAAGATGCTCATAGTTCCCATTGGGACAATTACTGACAATTGTATACGGCATTTTTCTATTTACAAAACCAAATTCTAACATCGACCACTCATGGGAGCAGCTTCGTGGCCCTGCTTGTATGATTGGCCAATTAGTGTAGCGCCGTTTTCATCTCACTAGATCACATGGGTCTAAAAAACAAGTACAGCCGGATCCAGACACCGTAGGGTGGGTGAAGTGTAGCGAAACCCACCACTACAAACCATCATCTAAAATATTGCCCCAATGATAATTTTACAAGACGTTATTTGCAAGTCGAGGGGAAGCGTAGGGGCACGGCGTTCCGCCGTGCCCCTCAAATCAAAATACTCTGTATTTAATTGGTGGGTCTCATTTCATTCTACCCACCCTACAAACTGCTGCGACCTGCG
>VGNW01000254.1 GCA_016865955.1 Chloroflexota bacterium
GAATGGCTATCGGAGCCTATGCTATCGGCAACGTGCGCCGTGGTTATGCCTATATCCGTGCCGAGTATCCTCTAGCCATTGAGACATTCAACCATGCTCTGGAGGAGGCGCGTGAATATGGATTGCTGGGCAAGAACATACTGGGCACCAATTTTGAGTTTGACCTGTCGGTTTTCCCGGGGGCGGGTGCTTTCGTCTGCGGTGAGGAGACAGCCCTGCTGGCCTCTATCGAGGGCAAACGCGGCAACCCGCGCCAGCGCCCTCCCTTCCCCGCCAACAAGGGATTATTGGACAAACCCACCACCCTGAATAATGTTGAGAGCTGGTCAAACGTACCTCTTATCATCCACCACGGAGCGCAATGGTGGAACAGCGTTGGTTCCGACCAATGCCGAGGCACGAAAACTTTCTGTCTGGTAGGCAAGATAAATAATTCCGGCCTCATTGAGGTACCACTGGGCACCCCGTTGGGCCAAATTATATTCGACATCGGAGGCGGCATACCCGGTGGCAAGAAGTTCAAAGCCATCCAGATTGGCGGCCCCTCCGGCGGCTGCATACCGATAGAGCATTTGAACACTCCTGTAGACTATGAGGCGGTCACCAAGCTGGGAGCCATAATGGGTTCAGGCGGCCTCATTGTAATGGACGAAAATAACTGCATGGTAGATGTCGCCAAGTTCTTCCTGCAGTTCACCAGAGATGAGTCCTGCGGCAAGTGCACACCCTGCCGCGCCGGTATTCCTAAGATGCTGGAGATGCTGAACAAGATAACCCGGGGCAAGGGCACGATGGAAGACCTCGCTGTGCTGAGCGAGCTTGCGGAGATGGTAGGCTCCGCCTCCCTCTGCGGACTGGGACAGACCGCTCCCAACCCCGTGCTCAGCACACTGAGGCACTTCCGCGCTGAGTACGAAGCACATATCATAGACAAGCATTGTCCGGCGGCTGTATGTCAGCCTCTGTTCAAAGCCCCCTGCCAGCACACCTGCCCCGTCGAACTGGACTGCCCGGGCTATGTTACCCTGATTAAACAGGGCAAATACTCAGATGCTTACAGACTCATAAGGCAGCGACTTCCCTTCCCCATGTCGGTGGGCCGCGTCTGCGACCATCCCTGTGAGGTCAAGTGCCGACGAACTCAGGTCGATGAGTCGGTATCCATCAGAAATCTGAAGCGCATGGCTGCCGACTACGCTTATGAGCACGGCGTCGAGTTCAAACCTCCCATGAAACCCAAGAAACCGGAGCGCGTAGCCGTCGTGGGAGCCGGGCCTGCCGGTTTGACAGCGGCATACGAACTGGTAAGAGAAGGCTACAATGTCACTATTTTCGAGGCTCTGCCTGTAGCCGGAGGCATGATGGCTGTGGCAATACCCGAGTACAGATTGCCCAAGAAAATACTCCAGGCTGAGATAGATAGCATACTGAAACTCGGGGTGGAACTCAAACTCAACACCAAGGTTAACGATATAGATAGCCTGTTCAAAGAGGGCTACAAGGCTGTATTCATCTCCTGCGGCGCACATAAGGGAGACAAGATGGGCATACCCGGCGAGGACGTGGAAGGCGTCTTCGATGCCATAGAGTACCTCAGAGAGCTGAGCTTAGGCAAAAAGCCCAGGATAGGCAAGAAAGTAGCTGTAGTGGGCGGCGGCAACTCCGCAATAGACGCTGCCCGTGACTCCCTGAGGCAAGGGGCTACTGAAGTACATATCCTGTACCGCAGAGAGCGCAGGGACATGCCAGCTATCGACGAGGAGATAGAGGCTGCCGAAAATGAAGGCATTCATGTCGACTGCCTCACTGCCCCCATCAAGGTACTGAGCCAGGGTGGCAAAGTTACCGGACTGGAGTGCATTCGCATGGAGCTTACAGGATTCGACTCCAGCGGACGGCGTACCCCGCAGCCGATTAGAGGCTCGGAGTACACTATTGCTGTAGATACCGTAATCGAGGCTATCGGACAGCGCCCCGATACTTCTATGATTAAAGACGGTCAAGTCAAAGTAGCCAAGGGCGGCACAATAGTAGCTGACCCGCGCACCCTGGCCACCGACCAGCCCGGCGTCTTTGCCGGCGGCGACGCTGTAACCGGACCAAAGACTGTAATCTGGGCTGTGGCTGCCGGACAGAGGGCAGCTACTTCAATCAAGAGATATTTACAGGGCAAACCGCTCTCACCATTCGTAGAGAGAGATGGTTATGAGCCTATAGAAATCCCCAGCATTGCCCCTACTGAAGAGGAGGTCAAGGAAAGGGCGAGATTACACCCAACCGAGCTGGACACAAAGGAGCGCAAGTCCTCCTTCAAGGAGGTCGTGCTGGCTTTCAGACCGGCAGAGGCCAGGGAGGAAGCATCCCGCTGCTTGCGATGTGACCTCGAAGTAGGAGGGGAGGAGTAGAGCGATGAGCGAGAGAAAAGAGATAACCCTGACCGTAAACGGTAAGCAGGTAAAAGGTAAAGAAGGCGATACAGTGCTCGAAATCTGCCGCGCCAATGACGTCTATGTCCCCACACTCTGCTATATGGAGGGACTGTCACATGTCGGTGCCTGTCGACTCTGCGTTGTGGAGATAGAAGGAGAACGGCGCATCAACCCGGCCTGTACTTACCCCGCCCGCGACGGGCAGGTGGTAAAGACGAATACTCCGAACCTGGAAAGATACCGTCGTCTTATCCTGGAACTGATGTTCACGGAACGCAATCATCACTGCTTTGCCTGCGTCGCCAGCGGAGACTGCGAGTTACAGGAACTGGCATATAAGTACCAGATGGACCATACGCGCTATCCGTATACCTTCCCTGCTCTGCCTACAGATACCCTGAATGAGTATCTGGTTATCGACCATAACCGCTGCATTCTTTGCGGTCGTTGCGTGCGAACCTGCGGCGAGATTGTGGGAAATCATACGCTGGACTTTGGCAGGCGCGGCTGGCGCACATTGGTAGTCGCCGACCTTAATCAATCTCTAGGGCAGTCTTCTTGTATCACATGCGGTGCCTGCCAGCAGGCATGCCCCACAGGGGCTATCTTCAGCAAAGCCAGCGCTTACAGGGGCAGGACCAGCGAAGGCAAGACCGTAGACAGCCTGTGCAGCCTCTGCGGCGTGGGCTGCGAGACCAGGGTTCTGGTCAAGGATAACAATGTAATTCGTATCGACGGCTCAGAGCTTGCAGGCCCCAAGGGTCAACTCTGTATCAAAGGACGCTTTCAACAGTTGTATAACGCCAATCCGAGAATTACAACACCCCTGATAAAAGACAAGGCAGGCGTTCTTCAGCCCGCATCATGGGATGCGGCAATAAAACTAATAGTGGATAAAATCAAGGACTACAGAGAACAATATGGAGCCGTCAGCATAGCAGGGTATGCCTCCAGCCTGTGTCCCAACGAGACGCTGGAGACCTTCTCCAAATTCATGCGCAAGACTGTAGGCACCGCCCATCTGGATACCCTGGATGGGAG
>VGNW01000255.1 GCA_016865955.1 Chloroflexota bacterium
GTGCTCTATTCCCGACCCGGTTCGCGGCGTCAGGGAAGTGGAACGGGTGTGCAAACCGGGCGGGAAGGTAGTTTTGCTCGAGCAGGACTTAAGCAGTAAGCGGTTTTCAGGCTGGCTCATGAAGGTTGCCAATCCCTTGATAGCGCGGATGGGGTCGGACTTCCGCAGGCGGCCAATGGTGAATGTAGCGAAAAGCGGCTTAAAGGTAGAACGTGTTACCAATCTATGGGGAGGGCTGTTCAAGCTGATTGAAGCAAGGAAACGGTAACCGGGAGGAGGAAAGGATGGCATACGACTATCACGGATTATTCGAGGAAATCCGCAATGCAGGACTCAATCCGCTGGGGAGCGTGTACACCTCATTAAGTGAAGTGTTCAAGTTACCCGTCGAAGAGCAAAGGGCGTTGAAGGCTGGCATCATCGCTGAGAACTTCCGCTTTCACTACGAGAACAACGCTTATTATCGCGGACTCTGCGAGCAGCAGGGGGTGACTCCGTCAGATATCCGCCATTACGACGACCTGATAAAAATCCCGCTGATACCGGTGAGCCAGTTCAAGAGGACAGATACGCAAAAGCTGCTGACTCTGGGACTGGATAAAATCGAGGTTGAGATGAGGAGCACTGGCACCAGTGGGATCCCCAGTGTAACGCGACGGGACTCCGAAACGGTCACCCAGGGGTCGCTCGCTCTATGGGCGATGTACAGGGAGTTCTTCATGTTTTCCAGCGGGGCGATACTGTTCCTGATGCCCTCGCCCGAAGAAGTGCTTGAAATGGGCATGATAAGGGTTTCGAATATGCTTGCCGGCTTGGTAGATACCGGCAGATTCTTAGTAAGAAAAGCCCGCTTCGAACCGCAGGAGACTGTAGCGCTGCTGACGGAATGGGAGAATGAGCACATAAGGCACATTGTGGGACCTCCTTTCCTGGTGTACAAAATCGTGCGATATCTCAAGAAGCAGAATATTCACTTGAGGCTAGATAGAGAAACTCTAATCATCAACCTCGGCGGCTGGAAGCGGTTCTCGGGGGAGGCGATATCGCGGGAGGAGTACAACCGGGAGTGCGCAGAGTATCTGGGAGTCAAGCCCGACCAGATTAGGGACATGTACGGGCTGATTGAGGGAAATGCGGTAGCTATAGAGTGCGACCATCACTGGAAGCACGTTCCTCCCTGGGTGCACTTCAGCGTCAGGGAAATCGAAGATTTCAGCAAGGAAGTGACCAATGGAAGGCGCGGGGTTCTGGCTATAATAGACCCGACATGCCTGTCTTACCCTGCGTACATTCTGACAGAGGATGTTGCGGAGTTGAATGTGACCTCTTCATGCCCCTGCGGCAGGAATGGACAGAGGGTCAACATCATAGGTCGGCTCACCGGCTCGGAACTGGGTTGTTGTGCCATCAATCTGGATAAGGCAATGGACGTTCGTGAGAAAGCTTCTATAACCTGAAATTGTAGGGGCACAGCGCGCTGTGCCCCTACTTTGCTTTCCTCATCGCATTGACCAGATAAACGCCCAGCAAAGATAAATCCTCGGTGGGCAGGTGCTCGGGAGCAGCGGCATCGAAGAGGATGTTGACAGAGGAGGGAATGCCCTCCTCACCCTGATAGTAAATGCAAGCCATAGGGATCCTGGGCAGCGCCATGAACTTGAAGGCGGCATCGCCGGTGCGGGTAATCGGAGTACCTCCTATAGCTGCCCCGGCTCTTTTGAATCCTTCGAGGTTGTTTTCGAAGGCGCTGAGCAGCGGTTTTATCGCCATCTGTGTGAATCTGGTCTGGAACAGCGATGCGCCGGGAAGCTGGCGGTAGGCTATCCACTCATCTGCCACTGCCACGCCCCTCGACTGTAATAGATAGTGCAACAGGATTATCTCGATGTACTGAGGTACTGGCGCTGTCTTGCCCTCCTCGGATGTCTTCACCTCGGGGTAGTGCACCAGGAAGACGCGGTTGAAGAAGGGAACTCGGAATCTTTTACCATCGAATTCCGTGCCGCTCTTCGAGGCAACCGCATAGGGTGTGATGCCTTTCAGCCCCTCGATAGCCTGTTGCAGAGCCTCATCGTTCGCCATTTCTACTCCCTGTACAATAGTGCGATGATATTATCAAGATACGCCTGAGATGGATCGAATGGCTGAAGCACACTTCAGAGATACGTCATTATTGAGAATCTCCGGGCTATTATCTGTTGTTATGAGTACCGATGCAAAAATTGTGGGGACTATCAATAATGCGACGCCAGCGGGAATCCTCAACTATGCTCCATTCAATTTCATCGTAGTTCTGGAGCACTGAAACAATATGATTTCGATAACGCAACTGCCCCACATAGAATAGGCTATCTCTATAATTCAGGAGCAAGTGATTCTCGTCAGGAATTGATATTACTCTGCATTTACGTAGCCCGCCGATGCCGATCCCCACAGATTTCAAAACCGCTTCCTTGGCAGTCCAAAATCGGAAAAATGTATGCCATGACCTGTCCTTGCTAAGATTCCATTCTTCGTCGCTTGCAACAACATCGTAGACAAGTCCTGACCGAGGTCTTATTTCCTCTACATCGATACCTATACTGCTCGTGCTGACCACCGCAGCCACACACTTCGATTTATGAGATACCGACCAATAGTATCCATTGGAAGGGCATGGAACATCGTCTTCGTCTTTTCTGAGGTCTCCCAGAAGTATTCCGCTGCTCTCGGCGCTTAATCTCAATGCCTCTCGGGAAAGTTGGCTCAGACGGGCCACCTTATCTTTCCCGGAGAGTCTATGCCCGGGTTCGGCGACCGGCATTATAATCGGATACAGAGTCATCTGTTCAATCAAGTCCTCATTGCCTTATTGATAATATCTTTGTCAAAGTAATTCACCGACATGCCGCAATCCACGATGATACCCTGGCTGTTGATGCCGCTGGAGCGCTCGCTTAGAAGAAATGCCACAGCATTAGCCACCTCTTTGGTTTCTATAGCTCTCTTACGCAGCGTCAATTGTTCGGCGTACAGGTAATAATCCAGGTAGCCCGGTATCCCTGCCGATGCCGAGGTTTTCAGCAGGCCGGCGTTCACCGAGTTGAATCTAACTTCAGAGAATGCGCTGAACGATTTTGCCAGAAAGCATATAGTTGAATCCAGCGCAGCTTTTACCGGAGCCATCCAGCCGTATGGCTCAGCTGCCATCTTCGTTGTGGAGATTGAGATGGTAACCACAGAAGCTTTCTTGTCCAGGATGTCTCTAAATGCATTAGCGATACTGATTAGCGAATAGCAGGATATATCGACGGATTGCAGGAAATTTGCCTTTTTCGTCTCGTGAAAGGGTTTCAGTCCCTCCGAATAGTTGGCGAATGCAATAGAATGAACTATGCCGTTAAGCTTGGGATATTTCCTGGAGATTTCCTCAGCCAGCCGTTTTATATCCTGCTCCTGCTCGACATCGCAAATATAGATGTCCGCACCGG
>VGNW01000256.1 GCA_016865955.1 Chloroflexota bacterium
CGTCCACCCACTTCAGCGTCACCTTAACTCTTTCCGGTACTACCAGATAGTCTCCGGCATTCAGCTCATAGACCCTGGTTCTCTGCTGTGCAATTGGACCATCTTTAGCAGATATCCATCCATTGTCCTGCCATCTCTGAGTTGCCTCAGCGGCTATCTGTTGCCCTGCGGCGGTGTCGGTAATCTCAAAATTGCTAACATCAAGTGACGGGACTTCAGCGCCGGCGCCTCCTGTCGCGAGAATTGGAACCAGCATCGCAGCCAAAAGCACGATGCTCACCAGCCAACTTTGTTTTTCATTCTAGCACCTCTCCTTTTTAGTTTCCAGCACCTTTGCCAATATCACCTCCTTCCTTGTTGCTGGTTTGTATATCTTACAAAACAACATAACAAGCTTATCCTAAATTAATAACGTATAGGATTATATTCTGGTATATTTATTTGTCAAGGTGGTAGACGCTTGTGATAGAATATCGAGAGGCTGAGAGGTGACAAATTTGCGCATCATTTTTTTGGGCACGCCTGAGTTCAGCGTTCCACCTCTGGAATACCTGCTCAAAAGCGAGTATCAGGTGATTGCGGTCTATACCCAGCCGGACAAGCCCACTGGAAGAGGTCGGATGCTGGAGCAGTCGCCTGTGAAAAAGGTGGCGCTGAAGCACGGCGTGGAGGTATTCCAGCCGCTCAAACTGCGCCATCCCGACGAGATGGACCGCCTGGCGAACCTCAAACCCGACCTTATTCTTGTAGCTGCCTTCGGCCAGATTCTGCCCAGAAGCGTGCTCGATATACCGAGGTTCGGGTGTCTCAATATACACCCCTCTCTTTTACCCAGGTTCAGGGGCGCTACGCCTATACCTTCCGCTATTCTGTCCGGAGATAAGGAGACCGGCGTTACCATTATGCTTATGGAAGCCGGCATGGACACCGGACCGGTAATTACCCAGATAATAGTCGGCATCGAACCCGATGATACCGCCGAGTCTCTCACCGGCAGGCTGTCCAAGGCGAGCGTGCGCCTGCTGGGAGAAGCATTGCCCCTGTGGTTCGATGGCTCTTTGAAATCGCAACCGCAGGATAACAGCAAGGCAACATATACTAAGCCGATTTCCAAAGAAGACGGTCTGGTCAACTGGCAACTGAGCGCCGAGGAAATCTCCAGAAGGGTTCGCGCCTTCCATCCCTGGCCCGGGTGTTACACATTCTGGCAGGATAAGTCGCTGAAACTACTGGAAGCAATTCCCCTGTTTGAAGAACGAACCCGGACGCCGGGCAGGGTGATAGCTCTGACCGCGGGGCAGCCTGCGGCGGTTGGCGTTGAGACGGGAAACGGGGTGCTGGGGCTGCTGCGAGTTCAGTTGGAAGGAAAGCGTGCTCTAACGGCTGCGGAGTTTTTACCGGGTCAAAGGAATTTTGTGGGTAGTGTGCTGGGCGGCAAAGGCTGATTCTAAGCTGCTGGCTTCTTTTCTGCGCCGGGCTTCTTTTCTGCCGCAGGTTTCCTTTTCTCGGATTCCTCAGTAGCCTTTCCGGGCGCCTTTTCAGCTTCCTCTTTTTTCTCTTCGCCTTCGGCGGCAACCTCAGCTTCAGCCTCTGTCGGTGCCGCTGCCACTGCTTCCACAACTTCGATGCGGGCACGCGCGATCTTCGCGACAACCTTCTCGCGTTCGGTCAGGACGGTAACGCCCTCGGGGATGCGGAGGTCTTTGACATGCAGAGCCTGGTCGAGCTGTACCAGCCCCGAGATATCCAACTCGATGCTGTGAGGCATATTGGCGGGCAGGCACTCGACCTCGAGGGAGCTCAGCTCGTGAACCAGTATGCCGCCCTGTTCCTTCACTGCGGGGGCTTTGCCCGTGAGCACCAGCGGGACACTCAGTTTTATCTTCTGGTCCATCCGCACCTGGTAGAAATCAACATGCACCAGTTCGCCTTTTACGGGGTCGCGCTGGATGTCGCGTACAATAGCCATATTGTGGCGCTTCGCCGAGCCTATCTTCAGGGATATCAGGCTGGTTCTGCCTGCCTGCGCCAGAGCTTTCTTCAGGGCAGGGGTATCTATCTGGAGGGCATTAGATTCGATGCCCTGTCCGTACAGGTTAACCGGGGTGATGCCCTGACGGCGCAGGAATCTTACCTTCTTGCCTCTTAAATCGCGTTTGTGAGCAGTAAGTTCGATTTTTTCCATTTTGGACAACTGAATAAACACTATAACAGGACTCACCGGCAAAATCAACATTTTTTAAGTCCAAGTTTTGTGTTTGTCTAAATCCTTTCCTATCGACATGGATAACACAGTCATCTTATAATCTCTATTGTGAAAACCAGCGATTTCGATTACGAACTGCCTCCGGAGCGTATCGCTCAGACCGCAATCGAGCCCCGCGACCATTCCCGTCTAATGGTGGTTAAACGCGGGGACGGCTCCCTGGAACACCGCCGTTTCTACGAGGTCGGCGATTATCTTTACCCCGGCGATTTAGTGGTGTGCAACGACAGCCGCGTGATTCCGGCACGGCTGCTGGGACGCAAGCTCGATGGCGGGGCAAAGGTCGAGCTTCTGCTGCTGCGCAGGCTGGAGAAGGGAGTCTGGGAGACCTTGGCAAAACCGGCGCGCCGTCTCAAGACTGGGACCAGGGTGGAGATGGGGAGCAATCCTGCAATTCAGGCACAGGTCGTGAATAAAACCGAAACCGGTACTGTCATCGTCAGCCTTCCCGATGATGAAGGTCTGGAGAAAACGGGCTTCGTGCCTCTCCCGCCCTATATCCATCATCCTCTGGATAATCCCGACAGATATCAGACTGTGTACGCTCGGGAGAAGGGCAGCGTGGCAGCCCCCACTGCGGGGCTGCATTTCACCAGTGATTTGATGGCGAGCCTTCAGGAAAAGGGTATATCGTTTGTCTTCGTCACCGCCCATCTGGCTCTGGATTCCTTCCGTCCGGTGCAGGCGGAAGACCCGGGAGACCATGTTATACATAAGGAGTATGGAATAATCTCACCTGGTGCAGCAGCCGAGATTAACCGTGCCAGAGCCGAGGGCAGACGAATCGTCTGCGTGGGCACAAGCACAGTGAGAATACTCGAACATGCAGCCGGGATTAGTGAGAAGGGCATAGCTCCTTTTTCCGGCTGGATAGACCTCTTCATACTGCCGGGTCATCGCTTCAAGATGGTCGATGCTCTGATTACCAACTTCCACCTGCCTCGCTCCACACTCATCATGCTGGTATCAGCCTTCGCCGGGCGCGAGCTGGTGCTCAGAGCCTATGCTGAGGCAACAAAGCTGGGCTACCGTTTCTATAGCTTCGGTGACGCCATGCTGATTATTTAGACAATATCCCCGAGGTCGTTTAGCAATGGTCTGTTTCGGTTGTATTCTTCCCCACAGGGCTTTTTGACCGAGTTTTAGCCCTGTTTTAGGAGGGTCAGGCTGGTTCGGTGCCTGCTTTTATAGC
>VGNW01000257.1 GCA_016865955.1 Chloroflexota bacterium
GGCGACTTTACTGCAATCCAGCATGTGGAAGGAGAAACCGACTATTTGATACACTCAAAACATCTTGTAGAGGCGTGAGACAGGGTTTCTCTTCAACCTGAGTAGCTATGTATCTGGTCGTCGCTACACAATCGTCAGGTTCGTTCAATTTGAAGATGAGCGTAGTTGAACGAATTAAGCGTATGTGCAATCTGGTACCCGGCATGGGTCTGTTTCAATCCACACCTCCGCACGGGGAGCAACGAAATAGCTTTTCAACAATTAGGGAATTCCCGTCGCCTTCTTCCCTGCTATCCGGGCTAACTCAGCCTCAAGAGATTGCCAGGCTTCCCGTATCCTCTTTAATCGACTCTCTCTAAAAGCCAGTTCCTTCGGCAGTTCATCACCCTGTTTGTTATTGCCACACTGCCGGTCTTCCGCTTCGTCTATTGCCTCTGCCTTTTCGAGTAGTTCTTTGACCTCAGCCTCCAGGCGAATCTCTTCTTCCTTCATCCGCTTGTAGCTCATCGCCTTATGCTTGGAAGTATTAGCCTTTATCTTGCTGCCATCCACGGAAACGAGCCCCAGTTTTACCAGCCCAGCCTTCTTACATAGTTTGAGCACCTGCAGAAACAATCCGGAGAGAGCCTCCAAATGCTCTTTCCGAAAGTCGGAGATGGGGCGAAAGTCAGGAGTGTTGTTGGCGGCAAGTACCTTAAAGCTGACATCTTCCTCCAGCCTCTTCGCTATTTTACGCAATGACAGCACACCAATACAGCAGGCATAGAGCCGCACCTTTACCATCATCACCGGATGATATGGTGGCTAACCGCGATCTTCATCTTTGTAGCGCTTGACGATCTTCGATATGTCTATCTCATCTACTACGTCCGAAAGGAAATACGCGAGGTGGTCGGCGGAGAGCCAGTCACGCATCAAGATGGCCATAAGGAACATCTGGTCGGGGTCGTAGGGACGGAAGTTTTTACTCATATCTTGATCTCCGTGCGGCAGTTTCTTTAATTGTATTCCTTACGCACGACCAAGGCTATTATTCACCTTTCAGTCTTTTGCAGTACGTGGTAAAGCAAGAAACAAGAGACCTGAAAGTATAATCATGACCATGAATATATAGAAAGCAATACTGTAGCTGTGGGT
The DNA here is from genome assembly GCA_016865955.1 of Chloroflexota bacterium. GTDB lineage: Bacteria > Chloroflexota > Dehalococcoidia > SZUA-161 > SZUA-161 > VGNW01. Next base: position 1,138 of record VGNW01000257.1, read on the forward strand.
AGTATCGTACAAATAACCGGCAAGTACCGGCGCTGATACCGTGCCAATCATTGTAAATAGCATTACTGTTCCTCCAATGGTAGCAAAATTCTTCCGCCCGAAAAGGTCGCCGCGAAGTGCTGTCGATAAAGGTATCATACCACCGTATCCCGAACCGTAGACGATGACAAAAAGGTAAAGCATCGCTGTTGTGGTGGCATGGATGAAAATGAACACACCCAGACCTTGCATTATACACATCAGAAAAACTAAATTTTTCTTACTGTAACGGTCGCCCAACCATCCGGAGATAAGCCTACTCGGTATGCTCATCAACACCATCAGACCAAGTACGGTTGCGGCAGTCTGATAAGGAATGCCAATATCAGTCAGGTGGGGTATCTGATGTACGACGATTGAGCTAAGAATACAAGAACGTAACATCATCGAACCGGAGTAAATCCAGAAAGCTTTCGTCTTCAGAGCCTCTTTAACACTGAGGTTGATATCCTCGGGAACAGGTCCGGTAATTATTTTGCTTGGGGCTTCTTTATCGGCAGGTTTCTGTGAAAGCAGGCTGTCCCGGATACCATCAGGCTTTAGCCCCATTTCTTCCGGGGTGCTTCTCACTATAAATGACAGAGGGATAACACAGATCAGCAATCCTATACCGATATATACTGCCGTTGCCCTCCAACCGAATTGGACTATCGCCCATGCGATTACCGGAACAAATATCGCTCCCCCAACGCCGTTACCGGCAGCAACGATCGATAGGGCACGACTTCTCATTTTTATGAACCACTTGGCTATTGCCGCGTTGATAGCATGCTGGAACCCCAGAGTGAAACCCTCGGCCATCAGTGTACCTACAACGATATAAAACCAGAAAGGTGTATGTACGAATGACAGCGCGATATAACCTGCCGATGCCAAGACTGTTCCTATAAACAGCATTTTCCTCGCGCCGAACCTGTCAACCAGCCATCCATCTAATGGACCGGTAATCCCGCCTTCCAACCGACTGAGTGAATAAGCCCCGGACATTACGGTCCTGGACCAGCCGAATTCTTCAATCATAGGGTTGAAGAAAGTACTGAGACCATAGAAATGTACGCCTATACCGATTGCGTTGATGACAAAACCGATCGCACAGAGCCACCAGCCGTAGAATATCCTCTGACTCCTGGTTTTGATGCGGCTACTCGTTTGGTTGGTGGTAAGTTTTATCTGGTTTATGTATGATTTAATGCGAGTTTTCATTATATACAATCGTGCTTATAGTATAATGTCTCCTTTTGCCGTAATCAAGGAAAAACGGGCGCTGGTTTTAGTATGCGTTGTAATAACTCTTCCCAGAGATAAGAAGGGTGTATCCTTCCAGTAAAAAACAGAAAAAAGATACGCCCCTGTATAGAACAAATACCCTTCGGCTTCGTTCAGAGCAAGCTCTGAACGAATTAGCATTAGCGGCTTACTAAAATGAGATCAAGGTGGAAGATGAGTGGTGGGCGAACTTAAAAAACAAGACGCAAAGGTTGATGAAAACACTGATAGAAGCGGTATCGGAAGAGGAGATCATTGAGCAATTGGGTAAAGACAAGTGTCGTCTATCCACCTGCGTGGTGGTTATCGCAACGGTTACCAGCAACTCAGCTTTATTACGGGATTCAGTTTACTTGAGGAGCTACGTGTCGCCAGGGACCGTGCTGGTCTGGTTCAACTATATGTCTTCGAACGTCACCAGCAGTGACGGGCTCGGGCTGATCAACTGGTAAGGGAGATGTCTCTTAACGGAGTTAGTACCCAGAAGTCGAGCCGTGGTTGATTGATTTTCACCATTATTTTAAGGTATTACAAATCACTTTTTCACGCATTCTTTGCGTGGTTAGTCATCGCCCGAAAGGCAGCTCATTTTAAACATCACGGTTTTTCTTTATTCTTACTCCGCCGGAACAGACCTATAGTGAAACGAATCAGCCTCTGCCAGTTTCGGATAATACGCCACCACACGGGAGCTTTCGGATAACGTAATGCAAGCTGGGAAATACTTTCTTTTGCCGAATCAAGCGGAGGTCCGTGTCCGAAACATACGATATCCATGTCAAGCTCAGCAAGTCTTTTAAGCGATCGTTCGGCTTCATCTCTGTTTGACCTGAGCGGCAGCGGACGGCTAAGGCGGTTTACGTTGTTAACAATAGTATCCCCGACAAACAGCATCCTGTTTTTCGGTATATAAAGGGAGATGCTCCCGGGAGTATGACCGGGTGTATGAATGACCTGAATACCCCCCAAGTAAGGGAGAATGTCACCGTCTTTTACCACGATA
>VGNW01000258.1 GCA_016865955.1 Chloroflexota bacterium
TGGCACCACGGACGAAAGAGGTCGTGTGGAATGGGAGGAGGAGCACAATAAGGTAGTACAGCTCGGCGGTCTGCATGTCGTCGGTACGGAGCGACATGAAGCCAGGCGCATTGATAACCAGTTGCGCGGCCGTGCCGGTCGTCAGGGCGACCCGGGAAGCTCCCGATTCTATGTCTCCCTCGAAGACGATATCATGCGCCGTTTCGGCGGCGACCGCGTCAAGGGATTTATGGACTGGGCGGGATTCGACGAGAACACGCCGATTGAACACTCCCTGGCAAACAAAGTGATTGAGAACTCTCAGACCAAGGTCGAAGCCTATCATTTCGATATCCGCAAACATCTCGTTGACTACGATGACGTGGTCAACAAGCAGCGCGAGGTAATCTATGACGAGAGAAGGAAGATACTGAGCGGAGCCGACCTCAAAGCGAATATACAGGATATGATTAGGGAGGAACTGCAGGGACTTGTTAACGACCACGTACCGGGCGGGCATGGCGATGAGTGGAATCCGGACGGATTCATCGCAGCAGTGAAGACTGTTATGCCTCTGCCTTCGCATTTCACTAAAGATGCGTTAATTAATATGGGTCGCAAAGAGATTGAGCAGAAGCTTCTGGAACATGCCGATTCTCTTTATGAGGAGCGTGAGAAGGAGCTTACAGCGCAGAATATGAGGGTTGCGGAGAGGCTGGTGATGCTGCGTGCCATCGACAGGCGCTGGATAGAGCATCTCACGGCTATGGAGAATATGCGACAGGGCATCGGTTTGCAATCTCTGGCACAGCGAGACCCTCTGGTAGCTTATAAGAAGCTGGGGCACGAGACTTTTCAGGACCTCATGGGCGGCGTTCGCCACGATATAGTGCATACGATTTACCATGTGGGCATCGTCAAGCAGGAGAAACCGAAAGAGCGCGAACAAGCACCGGTGGCGGGACACACTGGGCGAAACGACCCCTGTCCCTGCGGCAGCGGCAAAAAATACAAAAAATGCTGCGGGAAGTGAACAAAAATTCAAGGTAACATGTGATGAGGAGGGCAGTGTGGCTACGTTAAGTAAGGAACGCTTCATAACAGATAGTAAAGGCAGGAAGAAGGCAGTAATCTTGGATATCAGACTGTATCAAGAGATGTTGGAGGATTTGGAAGACCTGCGTCTTCTGGCAGAGAGAAGAAACGAGGAAACGATTTCTTTGCAGGAAGTGGAAGAAAGGCTAAAAGCACGTGGGCTCCTATGAAGTCAAGTTGACACACTCGGCAGAGAAGGAACTTGTGAATCTGCCCAAAGCTGTGGTACCAGGTGTATGGCGAAAATTAAGAGCTTTAGCAGACGAACCAAGGCCAAGACATGCTAAAAAGTTGCGAGGCGCTGAAAAAGCTTACAGGCTGAGGGTTAAAGCATATCGGGTAATCTATACCATTGATGATGAGCGGAAGCTGGTTAGGGTTAGTATAATCAGGCATAGAAAAGAAGCCTATCGTTAACGAGGGCCTTCAATGAACAATGCGGCCATTGCGCAGGTGTTTCAGGATATGGCCGAGCTCCTCGAACTCAAGGAGGAGAATCCCTTTAAGATAAGGGCTTACCAGAAGGCTGCCCGCACAATAGAAAGCCTGCCCGTGGAGCTAGAACAGGTGATGAAGGAGGGCAGGCTCCGCGAAATCCCCGGCGTCGGCGAGGCAATCGCTAAGAAAATAACCGAGCTTCTGACCACCGGAAAACTTGAGGTCTACGAAAAACTCCGTGCTGAATCACCCCCCGGCGTTGTCACCCTCATGGCTGTACCCGGCATCGGCCCCAAGACTGCGTTGCGCCTTTCTAAAGAGCTGGGCATCTCCACTGTCGAGGAATTGGAGAAGGCGATTGTCGAAGGAAAGGTGGCTTCTTTGTATCGGCTGGGCGATAAAACTGCGGAGAATATCATGCGCCATATCCAGACTCTGCGCCGCAAGGATACGCGCATTCCTCTGGGAGCAGCGCTCCCTTTAGCCGATGAGATTGTATCCGCCCTCAAAAAATATCCCGTCGTAAAGAATATGGTTGCCGCAGGCAGCCTGCGCCGTTTCAGGGAGACCGTCGGCGACATCGATATCATGGGCACTGCCGCCGACCCAGAGAGCGTGATTAAGGCGTTTATCCGTCTGCCTCAGGTTGAAGAGGTGCTGGCGCAAGGGTCGACCAAAGCCAGTGTTATCGTTAAAAGCCGGCTTCAGGTAGACCTCAGAATGGTAGAGCACGACAGCTTCGGCTCGCTCTTGCAGCATTTTACCGGCAGCAAGGAGCACAATGTCGCTATGAGAGAGAGGGCGCTCAGGCAGGGGCTCAGCCTCAGCGAGTACGGCATCACTGTGGTCAAGACGGGAAAGATGGAAAAGTTCACCAGCGAGGAGGACTTCTACAAAAGGCTGGGGCTACAGTACATTCCTCCCGAGTTGCGGGAAAACCGCAACGAAATTGAACTCGCTGAAAAGGGTGCATTGCCCAAACTCGTCGAGCTTTCGGATGTTAAAGGCGATTTTCATGTGCATACCGAATGGAGCGACGGGCATGACAGCATCGAGGCTATGGCAGCCGCCGCTCAGGCGAGGGGCTATAAGTTTCTGGCGTTCACAGACCACTCCGCGGGAAGGGGTATCGCCCATGGCTTGAATGAGGAACGCTTGAGACGACAGATTGCCGAAATAAGGTCGTTAAACAGGAAATTCAAGGGATTGCGACTGTTCACGGGCATAGAAGTGGATATAAGAGCCGACGGCGCTCTGGATTACCCGGACGGGCTTCTGAGCGAAATCGACGTTGTGGTGGCTGCCGTCCACTCCGGGATGGGACAGGACAAAGAAAGGATGACTAAAAGGCTTATCCGCGCCCTGGAGAATCCCCATGTTGACATATTGGCTCATCCCACGTGCAGGCTGCTGGGAGAACGCGAGCCTACAGATGTCGATATTGAGGAGGTTCTTCGCGCTGCGCTGAGGACGGACACAGCGCTGGAGATCAACGCCATGCCCGACAGGCTCGACCTCAAGGATATTCATGTGCTGAGGGCAAAAGAACTTGGAGTGAGACTTGTTATTGGCACCGATGCCCATAGCGCCGAGCAACTGGATTTGATGCGCTTCGGCGTGGGAGTGGCGAGGCGGGGCTGGTGCGAGGCTGGTGATATAATAAATACAATGGGGCTGAAAGAAGTGGAGTCGTTTTTGAATCGGGGCAAGCGTGATGACAGAGGATAGCCTTAATTCCAATGCCGTGACCTCTGCCGGAGATAGCGAGGCTGTGCAACATCTCAGGCAGGCTATAGAGAGCGGGCGACCCTGGCATATCGCTTTGCTCGAGGCTATCGGGCTGTGGAGCTGGCC
>VGNW01000259.1 GCA_016865955.1 Chloroflexota bacterium
GGAGACCTGCCAAACCTTCCTAACTTAATGTGTCCAGTTTTAAGGGTTCACTCCAGAGTAATCGAAGCATTCTTCGGGACTCGCTATGACGTGGGAGGGGCGTGTTTTATCAGACATTAGACATTCGATATTAGATATTGGTCTACAGATATTCTATAATGTGTTTGATTATGGAATCCTCACGCGTGAAACGGCATGTCAAGGTGGTCTGTACTATCGGGCCCGCGTCCAACAGCGAGAAGGTATTAGCGCAAATGCTGCTGGCAGGTATGGACGTCATGCGCCTGAACCTGAACTACGGCACCCTGGATGAGCACGCCCGGACTATTTCCCTGGTGCGGCGCTTGAGCCGCGAACTCGGACTGCAGACCGGTGTTTTGCTCGATTGCCCTGGTCTGAAGAAGTACCCCTCTTCCACAGTTGGCAACGCTTTCAAAGAGCACCTCCAGTTTGCAAAAGCACAGGATGTTGATTTCATCGCCTTATCGTTCATTTCAACCGCCGAGCAGGTAGCAGAAATACGCCGGTTATTAACCGCCATGGATTACACTGTACCGCTCATCGTGAAAATCGAACAGGGGGCGGCGCTGAATGAAAGCGACCTCATCCTGGATATTGCCGACGGCATAATGGTGGCGCGCGGCGACCTCGCTATCCAGATAAGTATCGAAAAAGTGCCGCTCGCCCAGAAGCGGTTGATTAAAGCCGCAAACCAGCGCGGCAAACCGGTGATTACCGCTACTCAGATGCTCGAATCCATGGTGAAATCCCCTACCCCTACCCGCGCCGAAGCTACCGATATCGCCAACGCAGTGCTTGACGGTACGGATGCCCTGATGCTCTCCGAGGAATCTACTATCGGCAAATACCCTGTTGAATCCGTGGAGACGATGGTTAGAATCGCCGTGGAAACTGAAACCGCTTATCCCCACGAAGAGCGGTTGAGGGTTTCATCTCAAGCCAGCCTGCCCGAAATGAGCGACGCCACCGCCCGCGCTGCCTGCCAGATTGCCGAGCAGGTAGGAGCGAAAGCGATTGTCGCGTTTACCGCTGGCGGAACGACTGCCCTGCGCGTTTCGAAATACCGACCGCTCCAGCCGATTATTGCCGTGACTCCTTCAGAGACCGTGATGCGGCGGTTGGCGGTGGTGTGGGGCGTCCATGCCGCGCTTAGACCCAGACCACAGGGGCTGGAACAAGTCTTCGATTTAGCGGCGAGCGTCGTGGTAGATATGGGAGTGGCGCAGAAAGGCGATAGGCTGGTGCTGACTGCCGGCGTGCCTCTTATGGTCACCGGGAGCACAAACCTGGTGAAAGTCCACATAGTATGAAATACAGGTAAGTATCACTGACGATAACAAAATTCGAAATTCGTGCTTCGTATTTCGCCTGGCATTATATGATGTCTACGATTATTGTCTCGCGATGAGCGCCTTGAGGTTTCTCGCCAGCACACTGTATGAATAATCGAAGGCAATGGCAGACAGCTTCTTTCGTGTCTCTTCAGGCAGCTTCTCATAGGGTGTCTTTTGCAGAATCAAGCCCGTTTCTTCTTCCGTAAAGGTCGTGCCTTCCATCACGATGTTATTCTGTATTTTGTTCGCCGGGCAGACAAGCTGGCAGCGCATACAACCGATAAGCGCATTATGCCATTCGGGCTGTACCCATTGAGGGAATTCTTCCTCGATTTCATTCAACCACGTCAGGCACCTCTCCGCATGGATAAGGAAACGGTCGGAGGGGATGCAGCCTGTGGGGCAGGTATCGCGGCAGAGCGTGCATCTCTCGCAGGCTTTCATCACCTTCAGTTCCTGCCAGCTGTCCGCATCACACGGGCAATTGGCGAAGAACGCGACAAGCCGCTGGAAGCTTCCAAAACTGCTGACATAGGTGATGTTATTGCGACCGTACTGCGCCAGCCCGGCGCGGATTGCCAGCGTTTTCACAGGGACGAGGGCGCGCGCTATCCTGTAACCGGCCGGCTCCAGAACGCTGAGTAATGTCGCTTTTACCCGGGCATCGTCTTCTTTGCCGATATAGGTCGGGGGGATATCCGCTCCGATGTCCCTGTCATGCCAGGCAAACCGAACGCGGGTGATGGGTTGGTGTATGGAAACGATGAATATAGTCTGCGCGCCGGGGAGTGTTTTTTCCGCATCGTACTGGAAACGCATGTAGCTATCCCGTATCTTTTCATCGACTAGCCCCTGCCTGAAATACCTTTCAATATCTTCCCTCAACTCAGGGAGGTGTGACACACTGACGGATTGAGCTTTGAAGCCCTGTCTTTTCAACTCTTCTAACGCCGCGGTAGTAACCTTGTCCATTTTCTATCCAGTCTACAGTTTTCAGTGAACAGTTTACAGTCCCCGCCCTGCCTCCCGCCACCAGCTTTCAGGTGACAGCTAATAGCCAATCGCTAACAGCTTTCTATCCCCATTGACAAAAACAGGCATAAAGCCTAATATGTCAAAGGAATTTTCACCTATATTTTAATATATTATAGAGTAACAACATAGTTAGTGAGTGAGATACCACGGGAGTACAAAGGAGGAAAAATGAAACGGCTACTCTGGCTGGTTGTGGTGGGGCTGATTACCATCAGCCTGGTGCTCGGCGGGTGCGGCACGAAGACGGCGACAAAAGTGCGCGTTGCCACCGATGCCACCTGGCCTCCCTTTGAATCTGTCAACGAGCAGACCAAGGCAATCGAAGGGTTCGATATCGACCTGCTGAAGGCGATCGCGGAGAAGGAGAACCTGGAAATCGAGTTCATCAACGTCGCCTTCGACCCGTTGCTGGCGGGTGTGGCGCAGGGACAGTATGACGCCGCCATCTCATCCATCACCATCACTGAAGAGCGCAAGAAGGACATGCTCTTCTCCGACCCGTACTTCGAGGCGGGGCAGATTATCACGGTGGGTATCAATAACACCACCATCACCAGCAAGAACAACCTCAGCGGGAAAAAGGTGGGGGCGCAAATCGGCACCACCGGCGCCATCGAGGTCGGCAAGATTACCGGCGCCACTCTGAAGACCTATGACGATATCGGGCTGGCGTTCCAGGACCTGATGAACGGGCAGATCGATGCCGTGGTGGCGGACAACCCGCTGGCGCTGAGCTATGTGGGCAAGAACCCCACCAAACTCAAAACAGTCGGCGAGGCATTCACGGAAGAAAACTACGGCATCGCAGTCGCCAAGGGCAAGACCGACCTGCTGAACAAGATAAACTCCGGGCTGAAGAAGGTCAAGGCAGAGGGGCTTATCACCCAGCTCTCCAAGAAATGGCTGGAGAAATAGGCACTCAGAGTATACAGATATTGATAGAGTGGGGGGAGGGGTGTAAAAGCCCCTCCTTGT
>VGNW01000260.1 GCA_016865955.1 Chloroflexota bacterium
ATAATCGTTAAGCTCTGCCATTGTCCGAGCAAGAATACTGCACCCTTTCTCGGGGCGATTGCTCCCGATATACAGATAACCACGTCGTCCCGGCGGATTGAAATGATGCTTTACCAAAGGATATTCTATGGTATCAATAGCCATATCTAGACGGACGATTTTATGTTTCCACGGAGCAAGGAAGGACGTATCTATAGTGTCGTACCAATACTGTCCCATAATCCCGAACACTATGTCCGCTTGGTCGATGAGTGGAATCGCATACTCATTAATGGCTGGGATGCCATGGTGAAGCGGGAAGATTAACGCCTTGCACTTGGAGTTATATCCATTACGGAATGTCTGTTGAACGATAGTGGATGGATCGCGATTAGGATGCCCTAAAAGAATATCGTCCTTTTCTAATTTAATCGAACCGGTTTCAAGCAAGTCATACAACATTGTAGGATAGCGATCTGACAAGTAGCGGTACAGGTTTACTGTAATTGAGTAGGGCGCGAACAAAGGAGTATATCTAATGGGAATCAGTCCGTATCGATATCTTGGAATCGGGAACTTGCCCAAGCCTCTTCTTACCTTAATCTCGACTGCCCGATATCGCGGGATCAGGGACTTGTCTAAGACCCTTTGTGCCCTACTTAACGCCCTTGAAACTCTCGATCGGAAGAACAGAGAAGCAGGGGGAGCGGGCGGCACTGCATATACAAAGTGGATGGTTCCCATCAGATCATTGCTATTTCAGCATGCAGACTGCAAAGCCAACGGAGTAAGGTAAAGAAATCGTGTGTTTGATGACCCAGTCTGGTGATGCTTCTATGAAAGGGCGCAGCCATGACATTTTCTCATTATCCCAGTCATGCGCGAGTAAAAGTGAGCCCGACGTCAGATATGGAGCAAACATCTCTAATTCGGAGCGCGTTTGCTGAGGGTTCGCTGCACCATCAAGGAATACAGCATCAACCATTTCCAGTTCTCGGAGCAAGTCTGGATATACGGTAGTACTGTCCCCAAAGTGAAACTCAACGTATGGCAAGAGATGAGCCAAGTGTCGCCTGTAATTCTCTACCGCCACGGAGTAAATCTCCAGATCGACCTCAATCGTATGAAGCACTCCAGAACCGTTTTCGTAAAGCGCTTGGCTGATAAAGTAGGTACTTCCCCCCCCGTACCATGTGCCAACCTCGAACACTATTTTCGGCTTGTGGGCGTGAATGGTCTCGTAAAGCAATTTTCGATCCGCATACCAAAGCTGACCTCGCACCGGCAAACAACCTTCGTAAAACCACCGGATCCTCTTAGGAACGAAATGCCGCAGTAGCATCCAAAGCCTCTTTTGGGAAGGCCATAGGGCATCGAAAGACCGGAGCGGAATCATCACATCAATCTCTTAGTCTGCTGAGAGCGGTCCGTCTGAATTGAAGTTGCTGACGTCGAAGACTATCCGTATCGAGTCATCTCACAATTTAGATCTTGTGCATGTCGAATGAAAGCAAACTAGATTCGTGAGACCCAAATCAGGAAAGCGCTCAGACAATTCATCAATGTCGACAGGCACGATCCTTTGATCGCTCTCCACAATTTCGAATAGATCTAACCCTAGTTCTCTCAGAGAAAGAAGATACTGTTTGGGATTGCTATTTGCCTTGCGCAAACCGTACGGCCAGAACTCGCAAAAGAATGTTATATTAGGATTTGACAAGGCTTGCATCATCCCAGGCAGAGCCAACATTTCTGCACCTTGTATATCCATCTTGATGATGTTCGCTTGGTGCCCTATGCTCTGGAGGTAATTGTCCAGTGAGATTGCTCTAGCTTCAAGCGATTTTCTTGGTACACCTTTGTTAAATCTATCCTCATCCTGAGCATCAAAGACTCGGTGGTCACCAAAGTTGCTGTTTGAAAGGTAGAGCGTTGTTTTTCCATCGAAGCCGAGAACAGCGGCTTGCTCGCAGATTACGTTCAATAGGTCATTGCACCGAACATTCCGCCGTAGTAGGTACATATTTGTTGGATCTGGTTCAAAAGCAATTACCCTGCCCTTGGGCCCCACCCGTGATGAGAGAATCATGGTATAATAGCCAATATTGGCACCTATATCAACAGCCATCATTCCCGTCTGTGTGATGCGTTCTACAAGAGATGTCTCAAAAGGTTCATATTCTTGATGAATGAAGAGGTAATAGCCCAATACTTCATCACACAAATCAACCCACATTCTCATTTCCCTGACACGGACTTGCACAAAGCGTACCCCTACCCTACGAAGCAGGTAGTAGTACCCCTGCCGACGAAGTTCCTTATCTCGCAGGACTTTTCGTATATCGTGAATTATAGACTTCCCTGGTCTTCTGATCCTAAGAGGCCTCATGTTTGCTCGCTTTGATTTAAGGTAATTCTCTCAGTTGTCCAGTTCAAGACAGGTGCTATTGCGCCCAAGCGTCCTTGGGACAATCTCATTTCCGGGCTACCGGTGTCAACTACTTCAAAAGCAATACTTTGACGTATTTCATCCAACATTCTGAAGCCCACTATACTCGAAGCTATGTCTATCCAATATCGTCCTGGGCGCAAACAATAGCTGGGAATATGGCATCTAGCACTATACTCGCCGACATCCAACACCCTGTCAGAGGTTGCCGAATCACCATCCAAATCTGTACTTGTCAAGATACAAGTGCCTTCAGAATTCCAAAGCAGGAAACCTACTTGGACATAGCGAACTGACTTATTGACCCGATAGAATATCTCTAAGCATAAACCGCCTGATATATTGATATAGGCGCTCGGGTTTTTTTGGTGATCCAAGACCCGAATACCTGTAAAGACGAGTTCCGGGGCATTTGGTTGTGGCGATTGTGAAGTTACAAAATATCTTTCTGCTGCTAATGGAGCCCCTTCTTTCAAGTAACTATATACAACTGATTGAGCATCACCAATTACAACAATTTTGCCTGATTCCAACAGAATTCCCCTACTGCATAACTTGATGACTGACGGTATATTATGAGTTACAAACAACACTGTCTTCCCTTCTCTGGCCACATCGCCCATCTTCCCCAGGCATTTCTTCTGAAAGGCGGCATCCCCCACCGCCAGCACCTCGTCCACCAGCAGAATCTCCGGCTCCAGGTGGGCGGCCACGGCAAAGGCCAGGCGCACGTACATGCCGCTGGAGTAGTACTTCACCGGGGTGTCCATGAACTTCTCGATCTCGGCAAAAGCCACGATCTCGTCAAACTTGCGCTCAATCTCCGCCTTCTTCATCCCCAGGATAGCACCGTTCAGGTAGATGTTCTCCCGCCCGGTCAGTTCGGGGTGGAAGCCCGTGCCTACTTCCAGCAACGACCCCA
>VGNW01000261.1 GCA_016865955.1 Chloroflexota bacterium
GTGTGGACTGCCTTGACCGGAGCCAGGACATCTGTTGTCCCCATCAAGATTTGCCCGTTTGTAAAGACGATTGTAGCGATATTGTTTATTGTCGCTAGCATTATATAAGCAGCCGTCTCTAGTATATGCTGTAGGGGCGCAAGGCCTTGCGCCCCTACCCATAATTTAGTGTTGTGACTCCTGTCATGACGAATAATACGTCGCCACAGGAGTGGCGACGCTACATATAATACTTTTTTATTGATGTAGGGGCATGGCATGCCGTGACCCTGCATCGTTTGTACAAGCGCTGACACTATAATAATTTGACGACGCTGTTGCATAAACGTAGGGGCGAGGTCACCTAGCCCTCCGGGGCTCTCAATGCTGAGTGCTGTTGTACCGAGCTGAAGTCGCAAGGAAACGTTATGCGATGCCAAAGGGTTGCTAAATTAGCATGTCAATTCGCTGGAGCCTGTGTTGTCGGGTTAATCACATGGGCGCTTATCGCCGTATCTCTTTATTACGCATTAGACGCCTTGTTTAGTTCATGGGACGAACAGGAGTCGGACATCGGCGCTTTATATGCCGGTGTTTTTATCGGTTTCGTTGTCGGCGTTCCCCTCGGGGCAGCATTGGGGGCTGCCATCGTATCGAAACTTATGAAGGAGCCAGATTCTTTTCGGAAAGCGCTTTATAGAGCAATAGCAGGCATGATTGTTGGTGGATTTCTGGGAGTCTGCCTTATTCTATTATCCAACGCCTTCGGCATGGACTGGTGGGACCAGGACATGGAGATGAGAGTCTGGCCTGTAATCCCCTTTTTACTTGCCGCTCTCGCAGCAACCAGAACCTCCGATTTGATTAGAGGGTGAAACTCTTGCGGTATCTGATAGCGTAGGGGCTGAAAATTTTCAGCCCCTACATCACATAGGGTCGGTGCTCCGCCACCGACATCTCTTTCGTGCGGGAGTGATAAAATGGAAGTATGGCAGGGGGTCTCATGAACTACACACAGATGACGGCACCGTGCGGATTGGATTGTTTCAATTGCGGAGTATATTTAGCTGGCAAGGATGAAACACTGAGGTCAAGGATAGCAAAGAGCCTGGGTGTTCCTCCGGAGAAGGTAGCTTGCAAGGGATGTCGCAATGAGAATGGAACGATTGCTTTGATAGGGATGACGGAGCCCTGCAAAGTTTATAAGTGCATTTCAAACAAGGGTGTGGATTTCTGTTATGAATGTGCTGACTTTCCTTGCGATAACCTTCATCCTTATGCGGACATGGCGTCCCAGAGGCCGCACAATACCAAGGTCTTCAATCTGTGCCTGATAAAGAAAATGGGCGTGGAGAACTGGGCGAAAACCAGGGCGAAAAACGTGAGGGATACCTATTTTAAAGGGACTCTGAAACTATAGCGGAGCCATTGATAATCCAGGTCACTTTTGTATTGACGTAGGGGCACAGCGCGCTGTGCCCCTACAGCATTTGTTAGAAGCGCTGACACTATAATAATTCAATGACGCTGGTAGGGAAACGTAGGGGCGAGGTGCCCTCGCCCTCGGGCGACCTGCAGGTCGCCCCTACGGAATATATAACGTCGTGAGTGCTATCTCCGTTGATTCCCAGATTATAGGGTCGGTGCTCTGCCACCGAACCATTAAAGGCAGCGGACAGAGCCGCTGCCCTATACCTGACCCGTTGACGCTGGATTCTGGTATACTAATTGGGGGAAGAAAGATGAAAGAAGAAGACGTGAGAGATAAAGTCATGCGTATTTTATTCGATAATTTTGGGGAACGAAACACGTGGGAAGGCGAAGGGAAGTTTACACGTTTCAAGTTGAGAAGCGAGTTTGGAGCTTCTGAGTGTAAGGCAGAACATGCTATTAATTATAAACTTCCAAACGGGAGTACTTTGAGTCACGAGTCGGATATTTTTATTGGGGAAGAATCGCTAGGAAAGTGCGTAAGTTTAGAGATCAAACACGAGTCTGCTGTTACTGATCAGTTTAAGGCAAGATGTTATGACATAATCCATATGAGAAACACATATGGGAAAAGTCTCTTGACAATCATGCTTTTTGTAAAAGTACCTAGCAAAGGGATAAGCATCGAAAACGCGCGAGAAATATGCTATGCGTTTGATCACCTCTTTGGAATACCTCTTACCTCCTTAGACAACCAAAAAGAATGGAGTAAGTTGACATCTATTATAGGCGGTTTCCTCCGCTTGCGAGACTAATGGTTGTGATCTGTTGAGATTGCAGGCGTTATGATTAATGTTCGATGTTGTTGAACTAACGAAAGGGACAGCCACAGCTCATGCCCATCCGTATATTATCCCCTGATGTAGCCGCTAAGATTGCTGCGGGTGAGGTAGTTGAGAGGCCGGCGTCGGTGGTCAAGGAACTGGTAGAGAACTCGCTGGACGCCGGTGCCACTCAGATTGCCATCGAAGTCCAGGGCGGCGGCGTGCGACTCATCAGAGTGGTGGATAACGGCGCAGGCATTCCTCCGGAAGAGGTGGATTTAGCCTTCGAGCGCTTCGCCACCAGCAAAGTCTCCTCTGCGCAGGATCTGGAGGGTATCTCCAGCCTCGGCTTCCGGGGCGAGGCTCTGCCCTCTATCGCCGCTGTCTCCGAGGTGACTATGGTCAGCCGCAGCAGGGATGAGCTATCGGGCATTTTTGTTAACATAAAAGATGGCGCTATCCTGGAGAAAGCCAAACGAGGCTGTCCCATCGGCACCACGGTTACGGTGCGCAACCTGTTCCGCAACGTGCCCGCCCGGCTCAAGTTCCTCAAGTCCACCGCAACCGAGAATGGACATATCAGCAATCTGGTGGCTCAGTACAGCCTCGCCTTCCCCGAGGTCAGGTTCACTCTCATCGTGGAGGGCAAGACTGCCTTTCGCTCCACAGGCAGCGGCAGCCTGCGGGAGGCGCTGGGCGCGGCGTACGGACTCGATACTGCTAAGGCACTGGTTCAGATAGAGGCTAAGCAGAGTGACCCTCTCCTGCCCGGCATTTCGGGATTCGTCAGCCCGCTGTCGCTCACCCGCGCCAGCCGCAACTACATGAGCTTCTTCGTCAACCGGCGCTGGGTGCAGAGCCGCATGCTCACCTTCGCCCTCGAAGAGGCATACAAAGGGCTGCTGGTTACGGGAAGGCATCCCATAGCTGTGATAAATATCTCGCTGCCCCCTCAGGATATAGATGTCAATGTCCACCCCGCCAAGAGCGAGGTCAGATTCCGTAACGAACGAGATGTCTTTTTCGCGATACAGAAGGCTGTCCGTGAAACGCTCACTGCCCAATCACCCATGCCCACGCTGGATACGCTGCACAC
>VGNW01000262.1 GCA_016865955.1 Chloroflexota bacterium
TTTCTCCGGCTGAAGACTATACCTTTGTCAGCCATTGACTCGCACAGCACCCCGGCGTCTTCCACGGGGACACCCGCTTTTGCTGCAATCTCATTGACTGGCGTGGGAGTGAATAGCATTGCCAGGGCAACTTTGACCTCCTCCGGCGTGAATAAAATCCTCAGGATTCTGTCGAACTTCTTCGAGGGCGGGGCGCCGGCAAGATGCTTGTCCAGTATTTTGCGCAATTTTTCGTATTGATCCATGCTTGTTGCCTCACGCAATAGTTACCGAGTAGCGGCATTGGCACTTATCGTACCGGTAACTCTGTTCAGTCAAACCACCACAGAATCAATTATATGCCATTTCCGCAGGAAACCAAAACGAAGCCATACCCCGGGGAGCATTAAGCCATCCCGGCTTTAAAGTGCCGCATTGGACTTCCTTAATTAATATACATGACTAATGTATATTATTAATCACGCTATTGACAAAGTTAACTTTTTATGGTATTAAATATTATGAAAGTTAATTTATAGATTAATATTATTAATGGTGGTGAAAGATGGCTCACGACTGGCACAAGCTAACCAAAATAACGCAGGGCAAACCGATAACAGTCGAACGCGTCCGTATGGCGGACAGCGACATCGCCATCGAGGGCAGCTTTACGCTACCGCCTCTAGCCAATCTCTCGGCAGAAGACCAGGTCTTCGTAATGGCATTTGTCCGCTGTCACGGCTCCATCAAGGAGATGGAGGAGATGTTCGGCATAAGCTATCCCACCGTTAAAAACCGGATTAACCGCATAGCCCGGCAGCTTGAATTCGTCGAAATTGTCGATGTCTCGCCCGCGGAAGAGGTAATCGGCGAGCTCGAACGCGGTGAGATCTCCGCCGAGGAGGCAATAAGGAGGCTATCTAAATGAATCGACCGCCCACATGGATGCACATCAGAATACAAGGAGAGCGCCGGGGTTTCGGGTTGTGGCTGCCGCTGTTTCTGCTGCTGCCGCTGGCGCTGGTAGTTCTGATTATCCTTTCGCCGCTGATACTTATCTCTGTTCTTATCCTGTTGCCCGGCGGCAGGGCACTATGGGCGCTGCGTGTTCTGAGGGCTGCCTTCGGGGTATTCTGCTCGCTGCGCGGCATCAGAATCGATATTCAAAGCCGTTATCAATCGGTGTATATTTCCGTCGTCTAGACGGTTAAAAAAGGAGGATACTGCCATGACTGAGAACCGAAAAAAGATACTTGAGATGCTTGCCGAGAAAAAGATAAGCGTTGACGATGCGTATCGCCTGCTCAACACAATCGACTCCGCGGAGAGCGGCCAGGAAAGCACCTCTAAGGGGGGCACGACGGCTAAAGCCAAGCCCAAATACCTGCGAGTCACCGTGCTGCCCGACGCGGAACACGAGCACAGCCAGAATGTCGACCGAGTCAATGTGCGCATACCCATGTCGCTGATACGCGCCGGCATCAAGCTGACCTCCCTCATACCATCCGAGGCAAGAGACAAAGTGAACGGGGCATTGCGGGAGAAGGGCATTAACTTCGATGTACGCAATGTAAAGCCGGATGACCTTGAAGAGCTTATCGGGTCTTTAAGCGAGCTGGAAGTGGACGTAGTGAGCGCCAAGGGAGAAAAGGTGAAGGTTTTCGTGGAATAGACACATTGGGCGCCCGGTCTCGCTCCCCGGGCGCATTTCTCACAGGGTGCTGGGAGAGAATTCGTGCATATGCGAGGAGGCTGAGATGATGCAAGACCCTTATTGCATTGACCTGGAAACGAAATACAAACAGGACATGTACCTGAACGAAGCTGCACACGAACGGTTGCTGCGTCAAATTAGTATGCTTCAGAAGGGAAAAAACTCAGAGCAGGCTTCTCTGCCAAGAATCCGGATAATCATAAAGATTACTGCTTCAGGTATCTCTTTGAACCTCCACAGACTCATAGGAAGCCCGGGCATAAATGTTGGGATGTCCGATTCGCTTGCACTATGACCATACTACCCGTAAGGAGTCACTGCGTATTCTACCAGAAAGTACCCATAACCCAGTGCTTCAAAAACACTTTACTCTCGGATACGCCAGGGGCCAAGCGCCTGAATAATCAGGACAGGCAAGATACCTGCGACAAAGGCTCGAAACTTACCTTCTATGCTGATAGTGTCTTCGCCAAGTGTTTAGCCAGAGCGACTATTGTGAGGATCGGCGGAAGCCCTGGCGTTGTGGGGAATACACTGGAATCACACACGAACAAGTTGTCTATTTTTGTCTGCAGGTCTTTATCCACAACCTTGCCAATTGCAGCAGTCCCCCCAGCGTGGGCACCCCCTACCCTGGTAAGAATAAATGATTTGCTGTCCGCACCTGACTTAACCAGTATTTCTTTTGATATCGATACGCCTTCCTGTAATCTGGCCCGGTCCCTTTTGGTCACTGGCTTGGAAACCTTCCCATTGGGGTAAACTTGTCCAACCGGCTCATCTGTAATCTTGGTCATTATGCCGATCACTCTTTGCCCAGGTAGAGTCAGCCCTCTTACTCCTATATTCGAAAAATTGGATGACTTACTTGTAACAGTAGCCACATCCGGTGATAGTATGAACCCCCTACTCTTGTGAAACTCAACATCTACTAGCGGCATCCTGGGCTCGTTCAATTGGTTGAGTCCTTGCGTCACTCCATAGGTATTCACAAATAGGTCTACGAAAAGCCCTGATCCTGCGTCCTTGACTCCCGATTTCTGCAAGATCACCGGTGTCCCCAACCCTCCGGCAGAAAGGATAACCACATCTGCCATCAATTCAATTCGGCCATTTGGTCCCACTCCAACTAGACCCTTTGCCTTGCCATTTTGAAAGACCACTTGCTCAATCCTGGTGTCATAAAGGATCTCAGCTCCAGCCTGACTGGCGTCCTTCAGGTAGTCGAGAGCCGTCCACTTGGCACTATCGATACAGCCCAATGCACAATTCCCACACTTTCTGCAGATCACAGGGTCGATAAACTTAGGCATCAGCTCCATCTTGTAGCCCAACTCTCCGGATGCCCACATAATTCTCTTGGAACCCTCCGATAGAACAGCTTCAGGGATGGGCGAGATTTGCATCTCTCTCTCCGCTTCGTCGAATTCTTTTTCGAGATTGATTCCAAGATGTGACAGCTCTTCTTCCAGGCACCGAACACCATTTCCGCACGAAACTACCGTGGATCCGCCAGCCATAATTGTCCTATATAGAAGCACTCCCTCTTTTGACCTTGCAAACGCCATTGTCAATCTATTGCCGTCATAGTAGCGGTTGCAGCCTCGAACTGTCCCGATCTTCTCCTCGTAT
>VGNW01000263.1 GCA_016865955.1 Chloroflexota bacterium
GATTGCCGAATAAGTGCCGGAAATCTGGATACAGACAAGCTTTTCACAGGCCAGCGCCTTGACCAGACCGGCCTTTACTTCTATAATGCCAGGTACTACGACGCAGGGATAGGGAGGTTTATAAGCCCGGATACGTTTGTGCCTAACCCGGCCAACCCACAGAGCCTGAACCGCTACAGCTACTGCCTGAACAATCCGCTGAGATACACTGACCCGAGCGGCCATGGCCAAGGGTACGCAGACCCAGACAAATACACAGGCACCGAGCCGCTTTATGGATATGAGGTAAATGCAGGGCGGCTTTTCCCAGGGGCGGGTATGGTGACCGTATGGTATCCTGAATCACAGGTTCTTAAAATGGAGACTAATAACCCCTTCTTCTGCGAAAACTCTTCTCTGGTTGGCATGCAAACAACGTTTGAGGACATGAGAATATACGCCAGAAGACCCAATATCCTCTCGCTGATAGGAGGTTGTCGTTTTGGAATGGCGCTTTCCAGTTTGGAGCTGTCTGGTAAGGCATTTTTAACTATCAATAACGATGCGACACGCGTTATATTATCGATAGGAGTCAAATACTATGGGTACACCCCCGAAGACAATGTCAGAATATGGTCAGCAGATCCAGTTCTGATATGTAAGACGGCAGCGGGAAAACAGACGTTTCACATGCAACCCCAACCTCTTTGGGATATAGCCAGAAAGGACGCGTGGTCAGAAAGATGGGAAACGTGGGGAACAGATATTCCTGCTCCTCGGAACTGCACGGCAATGTACATATCGTTCGAGTGTTATATCCCGAGCGACAAGCGCTCAATAGAGCAAGGCCCAGCTTATTTGGAGCCATATGGATTGATGATCGACCTCAAATCAGGAAAGGTACAGTATCTTAGCACGCCAAAAGTGCGCGTATGATGTTTTCTGTATCTCAGACTATTGATTTGGTGAGGGAGAATGGAGGACAGATGACAAAGCTCAAACTTGTCTACAGTGTACTGTTAATCTTAACAGTATTGTCAGTGACACAATTCACGGGCTGTGGGTCTGATGATAACAATACCTCGGACGTTCACACTTACTGGTTCACGGATCCGCCAAGCAGATTCCACACTAACGACATAGAAAGGGCACAAAAAGAGATACCATTCCCCATCCTCCTCCCAAATTACTTGCCTAGTGATCTAGTTTCACTCCCTCTCATTGAAGGCCCAATAAAAGGAACATATCCAGATGACGAGGTGAGTATCAGGGTGACATACCAAGAAAGGAGAGGCAGTTACTTGCTTGTTATCAAGGAAGCAAAGGGCACAGTCGTTGTGCACCCGGCCCCAGAATCTGAGTTCAGCTATCTGGATATCAATGGCACTCAAGTCTTGGAAGTACGCACCGAAGGGAGATCGTTTTCCTCATCTGGTCTCGAGACCCATCCAATTCTCGAGTTCTCTTGGAACCGAAAAGGCATATTCTTTAACGTCATTGTGTTCAATAATGATCATGAGGAAGCCGTCAGGGTGGTTGAATCCATGATTCAGCAGGGACTCTGAGTGTGTTGATTAGGCCTGCAATTCTGTTACAATAGCCTCAAAATCCGCCTGTGGCGGAAGGAGGTGCCCATGCTGCGCCAGAAATCGCCTCAAAACTCATTCTTCGGAAGCTACCTTTACGACCGCATAGTCCCCCCGGACCACCTGCTCAGAAAGATCAACCAGGTGGTTGACTTCTCATTCGTACTTGAGCTGGTCAAAGACAGATACAACCCTGAGATAGGCAGACCGGCGGAAGACCCAGAGTTCATGCTCAGATTATGCCTGCTCCAGTACCTCTACGGAGACTCGGACCGCAAAGTGATAGAGAACGCCAGAGTCAACCTGGCCTACAAGTATTTCCTGGGTCTGGCCGTGGACGAGGAGGTCCCCGATGATACCACCATCTCCTACTTCAGAGCCATACGTCTGGGAGAGGAGAAGTTCAAACAGGTCTTCCAGAACATCGTCCAGCAGTGCATAGATAAGGGACTGGTCACCGGCAAACGCCAGATAGTGGACTCCACCCATGTAGTGGCTGATATAGCCATCAACAGCCTCACCGGGCTGCTTACCCTGTGCCGGCGCAATGTCCTTCAGGCGATAAAGGAGCAAAACTCCGGGACAGCCGAGAAGCTGGGCGTCAATGAGCTACGCATCACCAAACAGAGCCGCTTCATCCCGGTGGAAGAAGGGCTGGATAAGGAGCTGGAAGCAGCCAAGACTCTCCTGGATGGAGTTACCGACGAGCTTAAACAGAATAGACTTAAGGTGACCAGGGAACTGCAAACCAACCTTGAGCTTCTGGAGAAAGCGGTAGCCGACAGAGAGGAAGGAGCTAAAGACCGGCTGGTCAGCCCGGTAGACCCAGATGCCAGGATGGGCAGGAAGAACAGCAAGAAGTGGGCTGGCTACAAAGGGCATCTGGTGGTGGAGGAAGAATCCGAGATCATCACCGCCATAGAGACCACTCCCGCCAACCAGGCGGACGGCAGCCAGCTAAAGCCGTTGCTCAGGCAGCAGGAAGATGCCCACGACCTGAAGCCTCAAGAACTCAGCGGCGACAAAGCCTATGACTCGGGAGCCAACCTGGAACATCTGGAAAGCAAAGGCATCACCGGCAACATCAGCGTGATCGAGAAATTCAACCGCAGAGGCCCGGACTTATTCTCCCATGACGACTTCAAATACGATGCCCAGCACGGTACATTGACCTGTCCGGCGGGATGCGTAGCCTCTCACAGCAGGCGAGACCTGGTTTTGACCGAAGAGACACAGAGAAAAGGCATACTGTTCCAGTTCAGCCGCCGACAGTGCCACCCCTGTGAGCTAAGAGCCCTTTGTTTCACCCATACCTCTAAGATACACGGACGGGCGGTGCACATCAGCGTCTACGAGCCACTTTTTCAGCAGATGAAGGACAGGATGGACAGTGAGGCTGGGCGGGAAGCTTACAGCAAGCGCTACAAGGTAGAGCACAAAGTGGCCGACCTGGCGAGGTACTGCGGCATGAGGCGTTCCCGGTACCGGGGTATAGCCCGTGTCAAGATACATAACCTTCTGGCGGCCCTGGCCTCGAACGTGAAACGGATGGCCAGGTTACTGTGGCCGGTGCATCGACCAGACCCGCCAGGGGTAGCAGCGATGGCCTAGAGATTCGGGGGAAGCAAAAGAAAGGGGGAAGAATATGACCTGAAAACGGCGACTAACAACTGAATAAGGGGTGATTTTTGGAAGCCAGTGGATGGCAGGAGGGGGGACATGGCCTGGTGCACCCTTTTTCAGCAGTCTGGTCAG
>VGNW01000264.1 GCA_016865955.1 Chloroflexota bacterium
CCGAAGCTGCCTTAGCCTGCTCGCGACCTCTTTGCAGCTTTTTGAACCTTTGCTGGCTCCTCTGGCTCTGCCTGGGCGACATTATGCGTCTGACCTCTGTTGCCAGCTCGGCTAAGACGGTCTTGGGGCTGCCAACCAGCGCCACCTCCGCCGGGCATTCCCTGGCTAACCCTCTGGGGTCGTGGTCTATGTGAATCAATTTTGTGGTGGGAGGTATTATCGGTCCCTCGATGTGAAATAGCTGCTTGAATAGCTTGTTCCCGATTGCTACGAGCACATCGGCAGGACTTTCCAGTCCGGGCAAACCGAACCCTATAGGCGGCACCCTGCCGTAGTAGAGCGGATGGTCGGTCGGGAAAATAAAGGTGGGAACCAGCCCCGTGGTGAATACCGGGGCACCGAGCGTTTCTGCCAGCCTGGTAAGCTCGGGCAGGGCGTTGGCATCGGATACCTGATGCCCTGCTAATATAGCAGGTCGCTCGGCACTAACCAGAAGCTGTGCCGCTTTTTTCAAATACTCCCTGTCCGGTCTGATGGACATGGGGATGCGGCGACGCGGAGGCGGGAGATTCTCTATAGTCAGCGTCTCCGCCTGCAGGTTTCGGGGAATCACCAGAAATACCGGACCCGTTGGAGGAGTGGTAGCCTCTTTGAAAGCGCGCTCCAGAGCTCTCGGTATGTCCTCGGCACGGCTCACGCACCAGCGGTCTTTGGTATGCTGGCTCACCATGGGCAACAGGTCGGAGTCCAGCAGGGGGTCGCACCACTTGAGGCGAGAGTCCTGCTGTCCTGCAATAACTACGAGAGGTGTTCCGGCATCATACGCATTGGTCAGGTTGCCGATGATATTGGCAGTCCCCGGAGTGGTATGTACCAGCACCACCCCAACATTTCCCGAAGCCCGGGCGTAGCCATCCGCCATCCCCATGGAGACGGACTCATGGATGGCGCTGATATATTTGATATCCCGGGTTTGAGCCAGGGCGTCCAATAGAGGCACCTCGCTGTTGCCGGGAACGCCGAAGACGTACTTCACACCCTCGTTCTTCAGAATGTTGCAGACAACCTCGGCTCCTGTCATTTCACCCTCTTAGCTCTCGAGCATTTAGCGCTCTGCCCCAATTCGAGGCCTCGCTGGAAAGCGTTCAGATTCCGCTCATAAACCTTCTTGTCTTTTCCATATCTCCTCTTGAGTTCAGCCTCGATAGATGATGGGGGGATTGCACCAGTAATTGCGATATAAGCCCCAAGCATGATGAAATTATTAACCTGGCTCGCGCCCATGCTTACAGCGATCTCAAGCCCGGGCAGCTCGTACAGCTTGTAGTCTTTCCTCTCCCTCTCGGCATACATACTGGCCTTCTCTGCAATAATAATCCCTCCGGGGCGCACCCTCGGCTCAAAAGTGCCAAACTGCGAACTATCGAGGAACATCACTGTCTGTACTTGCTCCACCAGTGGAGAAGTGATCTCTTTATCGGAGAATATGACAGTACACTGGCAAAGTCCACCACGCTTGGCAAAACCGTAGGTGGGTGTATAAGATACATACTTGAACTGCTGGAAGGCTGCTTCTAATAATACCTGCCCTGCTGAGAGAACACCCATGCCGCCAAGTCCAGCTATAATCAGTTCGCCCCTGGAATTTTTGGTCTGTTTCATCCTTTTTCTCTCGCTTTCGTGTCTATTCGATACGAGTAACGTTTTTGAACTCACCCAGAGGGAATTCAGCGACCACCTTTTCCCCTATCCAGTCCAGGGCTTGCACCGGAGTCATATGCCAGTTGACGGGGCAGGCAGTGATGATTTCAACAAAGCTGAACCCTACCCCCTCTATCTGTCTCTGGAAGGCAGTCCTGACATATTTTTTTGTTCGCTGGTAATCGGCCGGTGTGTGCATTGAGCCCCGGGCACTGTAAGCAGTTCCTCTGAATGTAGCTACCATCTCTGCGGTATGCATGGGATAGCCCTCCGCACCGGGGCTTCTCCCCTTTGGCGTAGTACTTGTTACCTGTCCTGTGAGGGTTGTGGGTGCTAGCTGGCCACCAGTGGTGCCGTAGTTGGTGTTGTTTACCATAATCACTGTAATTTTCTCTGCGCGTGTTAAGGCTCCGATTAAAGGGCCGGCTCCGATGGCTATACAGTCTCCGTCACCCTGCACGGTGAAAACAACAGTGTCTGGGTGAATGCGCTTGAGTGCGGTGGCTATATCGGGACCCCGTCCGTGGGCGGGGCTCACTCTGTCCATGGTCAGGCTGGCTATCAAAATTCCTGTGCAGCCAACGCAGCCTACCATAATGGCTTTATCCCCTACGCCAAGTTCCTCGAGGGACTCAGCGACGAGGCGACCCACAAGTGGTATCTGGCAACCCGGGCAGAAAAGATCCCATATAATGTCCATCCAGGCCTCGCCTCGCAGCAGCAAAGGCTTTTCAACAACGACTTGCCTCTCCATGTCTTTCGTTTTCTCGCTCACAGTAGTCTCCTTATCTCCTGCAATAACCTGCCTGGAAGTATCATTCCCTCCTCGGAAGGCATATGACGGAACGTTACATCTGCCAGGCAAACATCAGACTTACCTTCGACAGCCATCCTGACGTCATCGACCATCTGGCCGAGGCTGTCTTCCACAGCGATAAATTTTCGCCCCTTGCCTGCCTTGTCGCGTATAGGCTTATATGGGAACGGCCACAGAGTTATCGGACGCAGCATTCCTACCTTGAGCCCCTCAGACCGGGCCATATCCACTGCTTCCTTCGCTACCCGGGCACAATACCCATAAGCTACAAGGATGACTTTGGCACCACGCGTTTTGTATTCCTCATACCTCAGCTCAGACTCCATCGCCCGATATTTTTCCCTGAGTGCGTTTAGATAATTCAGATAGGTCCCGTCGTAGAGAGGATGATAGCTGGGACCAATCTCGCGATATTTCCCGTCTTTGTGAGTGCCGCGACCTGTCACTGCCCAGTCCTTTTCCGGAAGCGGACCGAAGTCTATGGTTTTAATCTCAAGAGGCTCTATCACATGCCCCAGGATTCCTTCGGTCAGCACCACCACTGGGTGGCGGTACTTATCAGCCAGGTGGAAAGCAAGCTGCATCAGGTCATGGGTTTCCTGGACGGAAGCCGGAGCTAGAACTATGTTCTTATAGCCACCGACTCCACCTTTGGTGACACTGTTATAGTCCATCTGAGCATGTTCCACTCTTTGAACACCTGGTCCAATTCTTTGCACCACAACTATTACCCCTGGAAGGTTGGCGCCTGCCATATCGGACAAGCCCTCTTGCATCAGCGCCCAC
>VGNW01000265.1 GCA_016865955.1 Chloroflexota bacterium
GAGATGGTATCTGACCGCCCTCTCTCCAAGCTCGATGCCATAGTCTTTGAGCCGGTGAGCGATGATTCTGGCGCCCAGGGGTTCCTGGCATTCGCTTATGACTTTTAGTATGGAGAGGACTTTTCTCTCGACGTCCTGTGTTTCAAAGCCCATTACGAATTCCTGTCACTTGATTTATATCGGCAGTAGGAAACTGTTTTCCTATATATTACAGCGGTTATAAGCCGTTGTCAATAGCCCTGTAAAGAAAATGGGGAGATCGTTTTAAGGCTGAGGCGAGTAGAACAGGATTTAAAGGCGGTCTGTTAGGGTCCCTTCCTATGCCGGTGAAGACAGGGTTATACGCTTCCCGTCGAAAATAGGAGCAGCGTTGTAGAAGTCCATGCGTGAGGCGAACACCAGGTCGTCGGCAAAACCGAGGGAGTCCAGATATTGACCGTGCACGCTTTCCCTGAGTATATCCAGACCATGCCCCCTATTGGATAGAGCGTACTTCGCTGCGGCAGAAGCAGTATCCCCCAGTTCGAGAGCTATTCCACATTGCTTGAGTCCATATCTGAGCTTGTCCACTATCAAACCGGCGCAGAAGTTGTCTTCCTCCGAAAGCTCGCCCTGCCGGCCTGAACAAAGAACGCCTATTCCCTTGAACTTCCCTGCTGAAGCCGCTTTCACCATCGCCGCTGACACCGCAGATACATTAAGCAGAGCGGCAATATAGACAGGGCTGCCGCTTCCTGCGAATGCTTTACGAATTGCCCCGCTGCCGTTGGTAGTATAGAAGTATATGACCTTGTTCGCCACTGTTTCCGCGTTAAGATATTCGAACGGAGAGTTACCCAGATCAAAACCGGGGATTAATTCCCCCATCTCTTCGCCGCCCAGAAGACGGCTGCCTTTGGAAAGTCGGGCTGCCCCTTTTTTCGCCTCCGCAGCGCTGAGACAGGGTCGAATTTCCTTAGCCCCGCTAACCAGTGCAGTAATAATTGAGCTGGTAGCCCGCAAGACATCTACCACAGCGCAAAGGCGACCCTTTAGAGTGTCTTCCTTAAGATACCTCGGCGATACTATCACATCGAGCTTCATAGCTCCTGCCCAGTTGTAGTATAACATATGATGCTCAAGACCACACTTCAGGCTTGACATGGAGTTCCTTGAAGCATAGAATTCCACTGCGTAGACCTCGATTTTCATAACCTGATACAGTCATTTTTGAAACGGAGGCCGTACCATGTTCATGAGCGATGTTATGACAACTAATGTCATTAATATCCCCGGCAACACCTCGCTTGCCGAGGCCAAAAGAATAATGGAAGCTCATCATATCCGACGCCTTCCGGTAGTGGATAGAGGTATGCTGGTAGGCGTAGTTACCCGAGACCAGCTCGACAAAGCAGGGCCTTCTCAAATATCGAGACTGGATATACACGAAATAACGCGCATCCTGAACAAAGTAACGGTAAAAGAAGTAATGACCAAAAATCCCATAACAGTGACCCCGGATGCCACAGTAGAGGAAGCTGTGAAGATAGCCCAGGAGAAAAAAATCGGCTCGCTGCTGGTGGTGGATAACGGCAGGCTGGTGGGCATTGCCACCACCAACGACTTCTTTTATAAGATACTCAACCCCATCTTAGGTATCGGAAAGCCCGGCTCCCGTCTCGTAGTACACAACTGCGGCGACACGAAGAGCATTGAAAAGATAATAGCAATCATCAACAGGATGGGATTAGAGGTTATAACCATGTTCATGCTCCCCATCCCGGAGCGTGAAGAGCAGCACTTTGTCATTCACCTGGCTTCAGAAGACCCTGCCAAGCTGATTGCAGAGATACGCAAGCTGGGCTGCGAGGTAGAGAGAAGGGCACGGTAGTATTAAGCGTCAGCGGTCTGTTCTCAGACAAGGGGCTTAAGCCCCTTGTCCCTGCATTAGGACTAACGAGCAGCTATCCAGCGACTGCGAAGCTGGCCGCAGCCAGCCTCGATATCGACGCCTTTAGACAGCCTCAAGGTATTGGAAATGCCGCTGTCCGTTAGTTGCTTCTGAAACGCCAGGACTGTTTTCCTGGGGGACGGGACAAATTCTTTGCTTTTAGTGGGGTTTCCTGCTATCAGGTTCACATGACAAGTGAGCCCCTCCAGCAGAGCGGCAAGCTCACGGGCATGACCGACAGAATCGTTTATTCCTCTGAACAGGGCATATTCAAAGGTGGGACGGCGCCCGGTCTTTTCGAAGTATTCCCAACAGGCAGCCATCAATTGCCTCAGCGGATATTTTTTATTTATCGGGACAAGCCTGTTCCTCAGTTCATCGCTGGCAGCATGGAGTGAGACAGCTAACTCCACGTGAATGTTCTCTCTTGCCAGTCGTTGAATTTGAGGTACCAGCCCTACTGTGGAGATTGTTATCTGCCTTGCTCCCAGATTAAGCCCCTGCTTTGAATTAAGCATCGCTATGGATTGCCATACGGCTTCATAGTTTGCCAGCGGCTCCCCCATGCCCATAAAAACGACATTCGTTACGGGACGTCTGGCCAGGTCTGTGCCCATGTCCTTGTTCATCGAACGCATAAAATAAAGAACTTGCTCGATGATTTCACCGGGGTTAAGATTGCGTTCAAAGCCCTGTTGCCCCGTGGCGCAAAAGGCGCAACCTATGGGGCAGCCCACCTGAGTGGAGACACAAACAGTGCGCCGTTCTCTGCTCGAGCCTTCTCTGCCATAAAGCATAAAGCCGGACTCAATTGTTTTGCCATCGTCCAGCCTGAATAACACCTTTCTTGTCTGCCCGTCAGCCGATATTTTCTCATCGATAGATGTCAGATTAGATAGAGAAATCCCAGAGGCAAGTTTCTGCCTGAGGGGCAACGGCAGGTCTGTCATCTCCTCAAAAGAGGTTGCCAGCTTCTTATAGACCCACCATAGAATCTGGTCGGCTCTGTAGGCAGGCTCCCCCAGGGAACGAACGAATTCTTTCAATTCTGTGCGGGAAAGGTTAAGGATGTTATTTCGCGCAGTTTTCATCGGATAAACCCTCAAACATATTCTAGCATTCCCGGGAGCTACGGGTAAGGGTATATTGTCACCCGGCACTGGCAGGTGTTAGAATTATAAACTACAAGTGTCGCAGTTATTCTATGAGTCAACTGATCATTAAGGTCAAGTCTTCCCCTGCCCTTTTATATGGCATCGCGTTAGCCATAATCCTGGGCTTCGCTTTCTTCATTCGCGTTTATTTCTCCTATGACAATGTTTTCACTGGCGATTGG
>VGNW01000266.1 GCA_016865955.1 Chloroflexota bacterium
ACAGGGTACAAAATTGCTGCCTGCACTTCGGAGTCATCGACGGGGAATCTAAGCCCAGGTTGATTCCTTTCTGCACTATGAACAGTATTCACAGGCTATCCCTTAATGGAAAAGAGAAGTCCGCCCAAGCAGAATTGGAAGTGGCAATAAGCTCCCCTAAAAAGATGGCATAGTGCAATGAGGTGCTATGTCGAAGCCACGTGTATACAAGACGGAAGGCATTGTTTTAAAGCGAACCAATCTGGGTGAAGCGGACAGCATAATAACCCTGTATACACCGAATCTGGGCAAGATTAGAGCAGTTGCCAAAGGGGTCAGAAGGCCAAAGAGTAAACTTGTAGGACATCTTGAGCTGCTAACTCAGGGTGCCTTCCTTCTGGCACAGGGACAGAACCTCGATATCATCACCCAGAGCCAGATAATAGAGAGCTTCCAGCCCATAAAGAACGACCTGTGGCGCACAAGCTGCGCCATCTATATCGCCGAGCTGGTTGACCAGTTCAACGCTGAAGAAGTGGAAAGCTACCCCGTTTACAGATTGCTGCAATCGACTCTGCACTGGCTTTGCGAAGCGCGGAACAACGAACTGGTGCTACGTTATTTCGAGATACACCTGCTCAGCCTCACAGGCTACCAACCGGAGCTTTACCAGTGCCTCAAATGTAGAGCAGAGTTGATACCGCAGAGGAACTTCTTCAGCGCCGGCGGCGGCACCTTCTGTCCTGCCTGCGCCAGGAATGAGCCTCTTGTTCTTCCTTTAACCGTCGACGCCCTCAAAACAATGCGCTTTCTGCTGAACAACGATTGCATTTCCGCCGGCAGATTAAAAATAAGCCCTCTCTTGTCCCGCGAGTTAGAGCAATTGCTGAGGGAATATATAAGATATGTTCTGGAGCATGAGGTGAAATCCTTAGAGTTCCTGGACAGGATGCGGGAAGAGGCTGTCAATCAAAACAGCTTAAGGGCTTGATTACTTCTGACGCTCTACCACATAGTCAGCCAGTTCGATAAGCGCCCTGTGGCTGGGGCTGTCGGTGAATGTCTTCAAAGACTTGCTTGCGCTCTCAACGAAGCTCTGTGCAACTTTATAACACTCAGTAATAATGCCGGAATCGCAAATCATCTCGATAGCCGTTTTAAGACTTCTCTCCTTTTCTCTGTCCTCGAATATAGCTTTTATGGGATTATTGTCAGGACGCCGCTCTTTGAGCAGGATCGCCGGCAGAGTGAGCTTACCCTGAAGAAGGTCGCTGGCCACCGGTTTGCCCAGCTTATCCTCGCTGGCCGTGAAGTCAAGGATATCATCTACAACCTGGAAAGCCATACCGAGATTGTACCCATAATCTCTCAAAGCCTCTATTGCCTTTTCAGGGGCGTTATTAACTATACCCGCCGACTCGGTTGCCATGGAGAAAAGAGAGGCTGTTTTATTGCCGATTCTTTTGTAGTAACCCTCGCGTGTCTGATTCAGGTCAAAGCTGCAGAAGCTCTCTTCCAGCTCACCGGTGCATAATGCCATCAGAGTTTGGGCGAAAAGCCTATCGGTCCTGACATTGTTGGCACGGGAAACAAGCTCCGCCGATTGTGAGAAAAGATAGTCTCCGGCAAGCGTGGCTATGCCCCATCCCCAGATACTTGCAGCAGTCGGCTTGCCTCGCCTTCTTGTCGACAGGTCTATGGTATCGTCGTGCACCAGCGTTGCAGTATGAAGTAGCTCCACACCTGTAGCCACAGGAAGAAGTACATCGAGGTTATAATCTCCCTGAAGCTTGCCGGCAAGCAGCGTCAAGGCAGGACGGACGCGTTTGCCGCCGCTGTTTACAATGTAGTCAAGCAACTCCGCCAGCCAGGGATATTCGACATTAGCTATATCCTTGATGCCCTTTTCTACGAGCGCAAGTTCTTTATCTACCGGTTTGAATATCGAACTCTTCAAATTGAACCTTTCCCCTGATTTGCGTTTCTCATTATACCCTATGCGTTCTTAGCTTTGCGATGTCGAAATCCGTCGACCAGACTGTAAATCACCGGAATTACCAGAAGGGTCAGAAGTGTGGAACTGAATAGCCCGCCGATAACAACTACTGCCAGTTCTGCGGCAAGCAGAGTTCCTTCTCCCCAGCCGACTGCAAGCGGAACCATAGCAAAGATGGTAGTCAGAGCTGTCATCAATATGGGACGCAATCTGGTATTACCGCCCTCAATCAAAGCGTCGCGGGCGCTCATACCACTCTTGCGCAGTTGTTCTACCAGAGCGATAAGCACAATGGCATTGGTAAGCACGATGCCCACCAGCATTAACATGCCCATCATTGCCGATACGCCCATGGTATGGCCGCCTATTAGAAGACCGAGCATGGCGCCGATTGTAGCTAGAGGCAGGCTGACCAGTATAATCAACGGGTTAAGTATAGAGCGCATTGTGACCACTAATATCAACAATGAGATTATGATGGCAGCGATTATAGCCAAACCCATTCTTGAAAATGTCTCGCCCATCATTTCGGCTACGCCACTAATTTTCACCTCTACCCCGGGTGGGAGCTGCATAGCATCGATTTTTTTCCGGACTTCCATATTCACCGAGCCTACGTCGCTTGCCGTTATTGCTCCTCTAATGGTAGCTGCGAGATTAAGGTCAGTGCGACTGATATGGGTTTGTCTCTGTAAAAGTTCTACATTGGCAATATCCGCCAAAGCCAGAGATTGAGGATATCCGATTCTCAATTCTTTCGCTTGCTCGACACCGCTTAAACCGCTGGCTACGCCTTTGACAAAAACCCCGTAGCTTTCTCCGTTAATATTGGCGGTCTTGCCCGGTAGTGTGCTTCCCTGCATCAGAAGATAGAATTCCTGCTGCAATTGCTTTAACTGTTCGGGAGTTAACCCCAGAGCCGAAACCTTTGCCATATCAATCTCTATGTTGAGCTTGGGCACAACCATGGTAAGCTCGCTCTCAAGATTGCTTATCCCTTCCAATTCTCCAAGTTCCTCATAAAGCTGGAGCGTGACAGGAGCGATAGCTTGTTGATTCTCACCCTGCACTGAGATTTCGAGGTCGGAAAACGACATCCCACTTTGCGATGAATGTTCGGAAGTAGATACGACGATGTTACCCAGAGGAGCAGCTAACCCTTCGCAAGCAATACTTAAAGCCTCAGCTTCCTTGTCCATGTCTGCATCGGGTTTTAGATAGATGGTGATTGTAGCTGTGTTATCCCCACCCCCCGATACAGCACTCATTGCTCCGTAAAGCGAGGAGGAG
>VGNW01000267.1 GCA_016865955.1 Chloroflexota bacterium
ATCCATCCCAAGACAAAAGCAGACCTGGACAAGCTGGGCTCATCGCTGACCCGATTGACCGAGGAAGACCCTACCCTCGCAGTGCGCAAGGACACGGATACTGCCGAGACTATACTGTCCGGCATGGGCGATACGCACTTCGACGTGTCGGCGGAGAAAATGAAGCGCAAGTTCGGCGTCGAGGTCAGGATAGAAACGCCCAAGATACCGTACAGGGAGACCATCACGGTGCCCACCAAGGCGGAGTACAAGCATAAGAAGCAGACTGGCGGACACGGTCAATACGGTCATGTGATGCTGGAGCTCGAGCCGTTGCCGCGCGGCAGCGGCGCTGAGTTCGCCGAAAAGATTGTGGGCGGCTCGGTACCCAGGAACTACATCCCGGCAGTGGAGAAAGGCGTCAACGAGGCGTTTAAAGAGGGCGGACTGGCGGGCTATCCCATCGCAGACGTGAAGGTGACACTGTACGATGGCAGCTTCCACGCTGTGGATTCATCGGAAATATCTTTCAAGATTGCTTCCTCATATGCTATGAAAAAGGGCATGCAGCAGGGCAACCCGGTGCTGCTCGAGCCGATAATGAACATCCACATCACCATCCCCGATAACTTCACCGGCGATGTGATGAGCGACCTCAACTCCAAGAGAGCGCGCGTCATGGGCATGACGCCAGGCGACGGTATCAACGTTATCGATGCACAGGCTCCGCTGGCTGAAGTACAGAGGTATGCCACGGATTTAAGGGCGATAACTCAGGGACGCGGCAGCTACACCATGGAGTACAGCCATTACGAACAGGTGCCAGCGCACATCGCCCAGAAGATAATTGAGGCATCAAAGAAAGAAACAGAAAAACAGTAGGGTGGGTGCAGTCTGCTTGTGCGGACGAAACCCACCATCATCTCATTCGAAATCCATCGCAATTACTTCTTTACTGACCGCATGACCCCAGTTTTGGGGGTATAACCCTCTCTCAGCGAATTCTCGAAAGCTACTGTGCTTCCATTCCATTGGTAACTTCACATATCCGTGCCTAACCGGATTATAATGAATATAATCGCAATGTCTGTTGAAATCTTCCTGATCCCGAATCATGTGCTCCCAAAATCTTCGTTGCCAGATTCCTCGCTCCCCCTTGTTGAGCATCGATTCTGAAACATTCTCTGGTCTGCTTCCAGAATAGTTCTTGGTGAACGTTGTTTTGATTAACTTCCATCTAGTTGAGAAATCGGAGCCATTATCGGGCAGAGTCCAGATGCAATGAATGTGGTCTGGCAGGATAACACAAGCGTCCATAGTATATGGATATTCAGAGGCTACAATTTGGAAGCATTTGTGCAGGAGGATGATTGCAGATTCATCCGCAAAGAAGGGATATCTATTGTAAGTAACGACAGTGAAGAAGTATGTTCCTCCGCTTACACGGGCTCTACGGTATTCGGGCACGGATCGTCCCTGCACACTGCAAGATTTGAAAATAGGTAGGGTGGGTGTAGCGCAGCGAGACCCACCGCCTAGTTTGGGATGGTGGGTTTCATTTCATTCCACCCACCCTACGAACTACTGCAATTCCCACATACGAATATCTTGCGATATTGTAACGCAGAATGTATAATGGCGCAAGAAGCTCCAATTTCATGACGAAGTAATTAAGAGGCACATGTGAACAAAAATGAAAGAGAAGCAAAGAGGCGAGAACAATCAGAGGCTCTATACGCAGCCGTTGGTCGGTTTGTAGTAAAGTTTGAGCAGTTGTGTGACCAGATGACAATGTGTATCATTTCTGTTCTGGGATTAAATGGTCTGCGGACACAGGGTCTTGCATGGGCTATTCTGGCAGACTTCACCGCTGACCCACTACTCCAGAGTTTCAGAGCAGTGATTGCGGAACTACGTAAAAACAATTCTAATGACATGCGCATATTAAAGAACATCTCAAAGCGTATAGAGAAACTAATTGAAGAACGTAATGATGTGCTCCATCGTACTTGGTTCATAGGCGCGGCTTCTGAGCAGCAAGAGGACTTCTCAAAAGTGGACAGTTGGAAATTCAAGAAGACCAAGACAGGCGCTGAGTACAAACCTAGAGAAGGTAGTGTGGATAAATTCAATGCTCTATCCAATGAGGCAGAGGAACTCGCTAACATTATATTTCAAATTATTGCTTGTATGGGATTTAACACTTCCTTCTCTAGGGCTCTCAAGGTGGAAGAAGATGGGACAGTCAGACTCCCTAAGAAGGGTAACAATGGATTGCCGCTCCGCAAATAGGTAACCTCAGACTCTAAGCTAGCCAAATTCCCCCCCGCTAGATGGGCAATAGCACACACGAAAAGGGAAACCGAACATGGGAGAATTAAATGAGGAAAAGTTAAGCAAGCTGTAGGGTGGGTAGAGCGTAGCAAAACCCACCACCTAATCTATATTGGGGATGGTGGGTTGCATTCCATTCCACCCACCCTACGAATTATTTCAAAAAGATTTACGCTTTTGTTATGGAGATTTTGAGGAAGCGGCGTTTGCCTATTTGAATGATGCTGCCGTCTGGTATTTCGACGACGTTGGTATCTATCCTCTTGCCATTTATTTCAACGGCGCCCTGAGCAAGTAGCCTTTTCACCTCGCCCCGACTCTTAACAATACCTGCATCCACCAGAACCGTTGTTATATCTACTCTTGGAGTTCCAAAAGCTTCTGAACTAGGGATAGAATATACTCGGATTTCCTGCGGCGCTTCTTTTTTCTGCACTACCTTCTCGAAATGAGATTCCGCGTCCCGAGCGGCTCCGGCGCTATGGAACTGTGTTACTATCTCACGGGCGAGGCGTTTCTTGAGTATCATGGGGTTGACCGACTGCGCTGCAAGCTGCTGGCGGAACTCGGCAAGCTCTTTTTCCGGCACATCTGTGAGTAGCTCGAAGTAGTCCATCACCAAGTCGTCGGGGATAGACATCACTTTGCCGTACATCTCGCTGGGCGTGTCTTCGACACCGATATAGTTGCCCAGGCTTTTGCTCATCTTCTGCTGCCCGTCTGTGCCCACCAGCAGGTGCATCAGGAAGACCTGTTGCCTCGGCTGCCCTATCATCTGCTGCAGTTCCCTGCCCATGAGGCAGTTGAACTTCTGGTCGATGCCGCCGAACTCGACATCCGACTGGATAGCTACGGAGTCGTACGCCTGAAGCAGGGG
>VGNW01000268.1 GCA_016865955.1 Chloroflexota bacterium
GGGAAAATACCATGCCGATGGACTGCGCCTAGATGCGGTGGCATCGATGCTGTATCTTGATTACTCACGCAAGGAAGGGGAATGGATACCGAATAAATACGGCGGCAAGGAGAACATCGATGCAATCGAGTTCTTGCGCCGCTTCAATAAGGAAGTATACGGAGATTATCCCGATGTGCAGACCTTTGCCGAGGAGTCTACTGCCTGGCCTATGGTCTCCCGTCCTACCTATGTAGGCGGGCTGGGATTTGGCGCCAAATGGGACATGGGCTGGATGCACGACACGCTGGTGTATATGACCAAGGACTCCATATACAGGAAATATCACCACAACCAGTTGACCTTTCGCATGCTCTATGCCTTCACGGAGAACTTTATCATGCCGCTTTCTCACGATGAGGTGGTTCACGGCAAGGGAGCGCTGCTGAGCAAGATGCCGGGCGACCTGTGGCAGAAATTTGCCAACCTCAGGCTGCTTTACGGATATATGTACGGCCAGCCTGGTAAGAAACTGCTTTTTATGGGCGGCGAGATCGGGCAGTGGCGGGAATGGAACCACGACGAAAGCCTTGAGTGGCATCTTCTCCAGTATAGTTCACACACGGGATTGCAGAAATGGGTGGCTGACCTGAACAGGGTTTACCGAAGCGAGTCGTCGCTTCATGAATTAGACAATGCACCATCCGGATTTGAGTGGATTGACTGCAACGATTCCGACCAGAGCGCTCTCAGTTTTATTCGTAAAGGCCGTAGCTCGGATGGCATCACACTCGTTGCCTGCAACTTCACTCCTATCCCGAGGTTCCATTACAGGATAGGCGTGCCGCGAGGCGGCTTCTGGAAAGAGATTCTGAATAGCGATGCGCCCGAATACGGAGGCAGCGGCATCGGAAATCTCGGTGGAACATGGGCTGACGAGCACCCGTTTCATAACAGGCCGTGCTCGCTGAATATAGCTTTGCCACCGCTTTCTGTAGTTTTCTTCAAGAACGGAGGAGGATAGGTGCGGCTGCCTGGTTGCATAAGAGTAGCACGATGACGGTTAAAGTGGTGGTAGATAGCACCTCGGACATTCCTGACCGGACAGCAAGGGAACTCGGCATTACAGTAGTT
Source organism: Chloroflexota bacterium (assembly GCA_016865955.1). GTDB lineage: Bacteria > Chloroflexota > Dehalococcoidia > SZUA-161 > SZUA-161 > VGNW01. The sequence continues at coordinate 1,114 of VGNW01000268.1, forward strand.
CCTACTTATGTGGTATTCGGAGGCAAGGCTTATCGGGATAGACTTGACATAAGTGAAGATGAATTATATGAGAAGCTGGTCAATGATTCCGTATATCCCACCACTTCAGTGCCTTCTCCTCAGGATTTCGCTGATGTATACAATAAGCTTGCACGGGAAACCGATTGTATAGTCTCGATACATCCCACATCTAAGGCGAGCGGGGTCTACACCTCAGCCTTGATGGGCAAGGAGCTTGTTAAAGGCAAATGCCGCATTGAGGTTATGGACTCCCTTCTGGTGGCGATGAGCTGCGGCTTGATTGCTATCGCTGCTGCCAGGGAAGCTAACGCAGGTGCAAGCCCGGAACGGGTGGTCGAACTAGTGAGGAAGTCCATTCCCCGCATGCATCTTCTGATAATGCTGGATACGCTTAAGTATCTGGTTAAGGGAGGGAGGCTGGGGAAAGGTTATGGGCTGCTGGGTTCGGTGCTTAAAGTGAAACCGTTGCTTACCGTGCGTGAGGGCAAAGCGGCGCTGGTAGGTGTAGCACGTACCAAGACCAGCGCTGTGAAAAGGCTTTACGATTTCCCCGCAGGCTTTCCTGAGGTGAGCGATATAGCGCTGTCATACACCACTGACCATGAAGAGGCGCAAAGGCTCGCTGAGCAGATAAAAGCAAGGTTCCCCCGGGCGACTTTTTATCTGACCAGGGTTGGCCCTGTACTGGGCACGCACGCTGGCCCGGGAGGTATGGCGGTGATTGTGCGGGAGGCAGGGGAGGGGTAGAGCGATGGACGAGGCGGAGTTCAGGTGCGGGGCGCTCTATTGCAGCACATGTCGCAGAACGTATTACTATCGCTTTCATATCGTGCCCGGACTGGAAGGGCTCCATATCTTCAAGTGCCCCGAGTGCAACCATGAACTGCGAGAGATGGCTCTGAATACGTTCATGGATAGCACGGACGACGTGCTCAATGCCATGGCGCAGTTGGATGAGGAGCGCTGGGATAAGGAATTCGGTGAAACTATAGATTAAACTGCAGAACAGCACTGGAATATTTTCCAGAAGTGAAAGTGAGTGACATCTGTTAGAAGTCCTGAGTTCGCAACTCTATGATATAATTCATAATTGTGGGTCGATGTCAATGATGGGGAGGTGAGGCGAATGATAAGAGTTTTCCGCGTAATCCTAGAACCCAATGAATCCGGAGGGTACACGGTAACAGTCCCACTATTACCGGGGTGCATTAGTGAAGGCGATACCAAAGCAGAAGCTCTGGCTAATATCAGGGAAGCCATAGAGCTTTATATCGAAAGTCTGCGGGATGATGGGGAACCAATCCCTACTGAGGAGTCTGTTGAGGAAGCTGTAGTAGAGGTCAAGGTTTGAAGCTTCCACGGGTTAGTGGCAAGCACACTGTGGAAGCCCTGCTAAAAGCTGGATTCGTAATACACCGCGTTCGTGGTAGCCACTACATCCTCAAGAATGCTGCATCAGGCAGGAGAGTAACAGTTCCCTACCACCATCGAGAGCTCGCCCCCAAAACACTGAGCTATATTTTGAAACAGGCTGGAATCAGCCCTGAAGAATTCTCAGATTTGTTATAAGCCTTTAGAATCTACCAATTATTACAGGGTATAGATTTCTTCCCCGAAGGTATGAACCCAGTTCTTCTTCAATAGCGCTATAGCTTCCTCGGTCTTGTTCACACCTACAATAACAATGGGCTGCCCGCTTTTACCCCTGCCGAGGAAGGTATAGAAATAGTGTACATTTATGTTTGCAGCTTTCAAGGGTTTCAGCACTGCCTGAAGGGCACCCGGATGGTCCGGTATTTCGACGGCTATTACATCGGTCTCTTTGACTGAAAAACCGTGGCTCCTTAAGACATTTATAGTCTTTTCGGGGTCGTCCGTCACGAACCTCACCGTACTTATATCGGAAGTATCGGCTACTGAAATTGCTCTTATATTTATGCCTTCAGCGCCGAGATATTCGCTGACCTCCAGGAATTTACCCGGCACGTTTTCCAGACTTAGCGATATCTGTTTGATACACATTGGCTGC
>VGNW01000269.1 GCA_016865955.1 Chloroflexota bacterium
TGCTCTCGGTCTAACGCCAGCAGATTGTAGGCCATTGTATTAACCCCCAAATCTATGCTTGGCTACATTCTACCCTATGCCACCGGCGACTCCAAGAGGTTTATGGGACAGGCTCTACTGAGAATAATTAGCAGTTTATAACAGAGGAGGTACTATATGGTGGTAAAAGATTTAGATTATTATAAAATATTGCCCTATACAATAATCCTGGAAAGACACGATGACCAGGGCACCTACTGGGTAGCAAGAGTAGCTGAGTTACCCCATTGCTTAATTCATGGTGATAGTCCAGAAGAAGCGGTTAAAGAAATTGAAGAGGTCAAACTAGACTGGATTCAGTCCAACCTGGAGGATGGGCTTCCTATTCCTGAGCCGGTGCCCTATAAATGCAGCGGACATATCCGGTTGCGCATACCGCCGTCACTTCATAAACTGCTGAGAGACCGCGCCATCGTGGAAGACGTCAGCCTGAACCAGTATATGACCTCGGCGCTGGCAAGCTCCGTTGGCATCGACACGGTCAAAGAGGAAAAAGCCCCGTCGAAAGTCGGCGTCAGGGAGAAGCGCGCCCGCTACCGCTCCTCAAAGTAGTCATCTTAGCTCCACCATCTCCCACGGCACCTTCTGCTCTAAACCCCACTCCTGGTGCGCGTAGAAATCAACATCCAGCCCGTGCTTGGCGACGGCCCGCCGCCAGGCGGACAAAGATGGTTTTTCGATGTCCGCCAGCACCTTCGCCACGCTCGAACCGCCTCGTGATAACACTGCCTGCACCTCGCTCCAGAGCGGACTTTCCATCTTCAGCTTGATTCCCTCTGGCATTAGCCTGTCTTTGAGCCGCGCCATCCGTTCGTCCAGTGTTTTCGCCTGCGCCGCGGGAAATCTCTGGAAGGACGTACCCGCCTTGGGCACGAAGGGCGCGATGTTCAGCGTTAACCTCGTGCCGCTCCGCCTCTGCTCGAAAATCTCCTTGCACTTCAGCGTCAGGTTTATGATTTCCTCGATATCGTCATCCGTCTCGGAGGGTAGTCCAATCATAAAGTACAGCTTGACCTGCTTCACGCTCAGGTCGGCAATCTTAGCCATCGCCCCCAGGATGTCCTCCTCGCAGATGCCCTTGCGGATAGCTTCGCGCAGTCGCTGGGACCCCGCCTCCGGGGCGATGGTGATGGTCTCCGCCCCGCCCCGCACAATCTCCTCCAGCGTTTTGTCCGATAGGCTGCTGACCCTCAGCGAGCTGACGGCAAACTGCGCCCCCATCTCCCGAAGGCTCACCAGCAACTCCTCAAGCTGGAGGTGGTCGGACACGGCCGGCCCGACGAGTCCCAGCCGTTTACGGTATTTCAAGCCCTCTTTTGCCATCTCCAGCAGTTTGCCCAGCGAGCGACATCGCATCGGGCTGAAGGCCGTGCCCACCAGGCAGAACTGGCATCTCCAGTGGCACCCCCGCTCCACCTCCATCAAGTACATATCGCCAAGCTCGGTGTCCGGCGTCAGCACCGCCGACGTCACCGGGAACTCGTCCAGGTTCTTTGTCCACTGGCGCTGGACGGGAGCGGCGTACTGGGGCACGTAGATGCCGGGGACGCCCGCCAGAGATTTCAGCAGGTCGTCTCTCGGTCCGCCGATGCCTCCGGACAAAGCGGGCAGCAACTTGGGCAAAATTGGCTCCGCCTCCCCGATGCACAGGCAATCGAAAAATGGCGAGAGCGGCGCCGGGTTGGCGGTAACGCATGGTCCGCCGGCGATGATGAGCGGGTGTCTCTCGTCGCGCTCGGCGGCGAAGACGGGGATGCCCCCCGATTTAAAAATCGGGGCGATGTTGAAATAGTCCAGTTCGTAGCTAATGGAAAAGGCGAGGACGGCAAAGTCGGGCAGAGGTCGCTGCGATTCAACTGATAGCGGCCCCAGCCTCTTGTCGCGCCTATCCGGCCTGCTCTGACCTGTCCTGAGCGAAGTCGAAGGGTCTTGCCGAATGGGCTCCCAGAAGACCCTCTCGGCGACAATATCCTCAGAGTTGTTCAGGAAGCGGTACAGGGCGTGGATGCCCAGGTTGGACATGCCCAGGTAGTAAGAGTTCGGGTAAACCAGGGCAATGGGCAGCCGGCCGCCCCAGTCCTTGACAACCGTGCCCTGCTCGCGGGCGAGGCGCTCCTCAGGGCGCAGTCGGAACCGGTGGTCTCGGCCTGTTTCGAAGTCCACTATCTGATTTCCAGCAATCGTGGAGGAAGCGGCTGTTCAGCGTAATCACTTTGTCAGCCACTCTCCTCAGCTGCATCGAAGAGCTGCCCCGCCCGAACAGAGCCACCTCGACCTGCTTGCCGTCATCCTTAATCGCCTGGAGCGCGCCAACAAAATCGTTATCGCCCCCCACCGCAATGCACACATCGTAGTTGTTGCGGAAGCTGTGGACCAGCATATCGGTCGCCAGCTGAACGTCAATGCCTTTCTCATAAGGGGGCACGCTGGGCCAGTTGGTGTAGACGAGCCGACCCAGTCTCAGCTCGAGGTAGGGAATCTGCTGGATGGTGGTGAAGAAAGTCTGCTGGTGGCGGAAGCGCTCCGGCTCTTCCTTGAGTCCGACCTTGGCATTGTAATAGTAGATGCGGATGAGCTTGCGCCGGCCGTACAGCTTGCGGCAGAACCTGGCGAAATCAAGGTCGGTGCGACTGAAGATTTGCTTGAGGGAGTGGTAGACGTTGCTGCCATCGATGAATATCATGACTCGGTCCTGCAATCGGTCCATTTCGCCTCCTTCTAAGGGCTCAGTTCCCTACCATTATAATGCCTTTGGCGAGAAAATACGATAGGGAAGGGGGAAAATTAATTGAAGAGGGCGTAGTCGCAATAACACCCTCCTCGGTAGGTATGACGCCGGTAACCTCTACGCTTTCACCATCAAGCCATACGGTGACACTGAGCATGTCAAGTACCTGGCGCTTACCCTCAAAGTCCAGTGTGGCTATCCGGCCCTGCATACGTTCAATGAAGCCCTCTAACTTCGGTATGCTGATAACGGCGTCCTGGCTAGCCTTAATCTGCGCCTCTAACTCTGCTATCTGAGCTTTCAGTGTTTCCCGTGCCTTGTTTAGCCGCCGGTTCTCAGACTCTACCTGGCTCTCCGGGAATCCTTTAAGTGCCCACTGTAGTAGCTGTTGCTG
>VGNW01000270.1 GCA_016865955.1 Chloroflexota bacterium
ACAGTATTATGGGATCAGGCTTAGCGTTTACGGTATCTACAGGGTGTTAGTTAGAGCTGGTGAGATAAAGCCCAGAAAGACCAGGCCGCGTAAGAAGCCGGTCTACTACCAGATGAATTACCCGGGGCAGCGGGTGCAGGTGGATGTCAAATATATGCCCAAGATACAGTTGAAGAACCGCCCTGAGCCTTACCAGGAGTATCAATATACTGCCATAGATGATTGCACCCGCTTACGCTTTGTCTGGGTATATCAGGAATTATGCTCGGCTAACTCAGTGGATTTTGCGAAAAGGATGTTGGCTTTCTTTCCCTTCCCTGTCGAGGAGGTGCAAACAGACCACGGAGTGGAATTTACTTATATCTTTATGCCCTGGGTTAATAAGTCTCACCCCTTCGGGGAGTTCCTCAAAGAGAAGGGAATAAGGCACAAGTTTATTCCTATAGCCACACCTAAGCAGAATGGCAAGGTAGAAAGGAGCCATCGCACCGATGACGAGGAGTTCTATAACCAAAGGGGATTCAGGAAACCATCTAAAAGGATCAAGAGATTGCATGGCTTCCTGGAGTTCTATAATAACCGTCGACCTCATTCAGCTCTGGGCTGGATGACGCCGCTGGAAAAACTGTGGTCTTTCCCCGGGTACCAAGGTGTCACACCTTCTCTGAAAAGTGTTACCTATGTTTGAAAACAGTACACTCTCTGCTCTGCCCTTTGAGGCAGTCTATGGCGGCGGCTACAGCCATAGTGGTGCTATCCTCGTCGAAATTGCGGATAGCCTTCTCGCCGCGCATGCCCTTCATTATTGCTTCGCGGCTCAGCCGCCAGAGAGGCACATAGGCTCCATAGGAAGTGATTCCGGCCATTTAATTCTCCAGTTATTATTAGCTTCAAAACAGCCTCCATTAGGATACCAGTCTACGATGGGTTGTCAATTGAATTGCTAGCTTGGGCAAAAGCTGATAATATCGTTTTATCGCCGGTCCAAAGGAGCCAATCATGACTAAACCAACCAGGTTTCTCATACTTTTCGTGCTGCTGATTCTTGTGGTCGATGCTGCGCTTATCGTGCCGATTATGTTATCGCAGCCCTCCAAAACAGCAGGGCTTGAATCGGTTGAAGAGGCCTGGCAGCTAATCATCAACAATTATGTGGACAAAGATAAGCTCGATTTGAAGAAATTGAGCGATGGAGCAATCAGGGGGATGCTTGAAGCGTTAGGTGACCCCTACTCAGCTTATTACGATGCTGGAGAATACAGGGAAATCAGAGAGGTCAATATTGAGGGGAGCTATGGGGGCATCGGAGCTGTGGTTGGTATCAGGGACGGGCAGTTATTGGTTATTGCTCCTATTGAAGATACACCTGCCAAGCGGGCTGGCATCAAGCCCAGAGACCGTATTCTGAAGATAGACGGGGAGTCGACAGAGGGTATGAGCCTGACCGAGGCTGCGTACAAGATTCAGGGTGAGCCGGGCACGCAGGTTACGCTCAAAATTCTCCATGTCGATGAAGAGGAGCCGGTGATTCTGGTGATTACCAGAGAGGTTATAAAGGTGGACAGCGTTTTCTCTGAAATTCGGGAAGACGGCATTGCATACATACAGGTTACCTTCTTCTCAGAGCGCACCAGCACTGAAATCGTCGCAGCGCTCAAAGAGGTGCTGGCTCAAAATATTACAGGCATTATACTCGACCTGCGGGATAACCCCGGAGGCCCTGTCGGCTCAGCAGTAACGGTGGCCAGCCAGTTCCTGGAGGAAGGGATTGTACTTTATGCCCTGAATAGCAACGGGGAGAAGCAAACCTGGTCGGTAGAGAGCGGCGGTCTTGCCACAGACCAGCCTCTGGTGGTTCTGGTTAACGGCAGTAGCGCCAGCGCCAGCGAGGTGGTTGCAGGCGCTCTTCAGGACTATGAGCGCGGTGTGATTGTCGGTACTCAGACCTTCGGTAAGGGCAGCATTAACTTGCTTAAAGAGTTAAGCGATGGCTCTGCTGTGTATATCACCATGGGACGGTGGTTCACACCGGATGGACGGCAGATAGAGGGACAGGGCCTTACTCCCGATATGGTGATTGACATGACTGATGACGACATAGCGCAGGGGAAAGACCCTCAACTGGACAGGGCTGTAGAGTACCTGAAGAGCCAGCTATGAGCAACAGGGGCAGGCGGGTTGTTGTCGCCATGAGCGGCGGTGTGGATTCCTCGATGGCTGCAGCCGTTCTAAAAAAGGAAGGCTGGGAGGTCATAGGGGCGACGATGAGGTTGTGGACGGAGGAGGACAGCAACATGCCTTCCGGACACCGCCGCTGCTGCTCAGCGGAGGAAGCAGAGGATGCGCGGCGGGTCTGCCAGATTCTCGATATTCCCTTCTATGTGCTCAATTTCGAGCCTCAATTCCGCAAATACGTCGTTGACTACTTTTGCGAGGAGTATCTCAGGGGCAGGACACCGAATCCCTGTATTGCCTGCAATAAGAGAATCAAATTCGACCTGCTGCTGAACAAGGCTGTGGCGCTCGGAGCCGATTATCTGGCTACGGGGCATTACGCCCGAATCGAAGTGCGCGGCGGCAGATACGTTTTACTCAAGGCTATCGATGCTGCCAAGGACCAGTCCTATGTTCTGTACAGCCTGGGTCAGAGCGAGTTGCAACATCTTCTTTTCCCTCTGGGCTCTTTCAACAAGAAGCAGATACGTGGTCTGGCGCGTGAGATGGGTCTACCGGTGTGGGATAAAGAGGAGAGCCAGGAGATTTGCTTCATCACGAACGGGGACTATCATGAGTTTCTAGCGCGGCGAGGCTTGAATCGACCTGGCGACATCGTAAATGGCGAAGGCAAGCTGCTGGGAAGACACTCAGGCATAGGCTTCTACACGGTGGGACAGCGTCGCGGTCTGGGACTGGCATCGAGAAAGCCCTTGTATGTTCTGGCGATCGATCCTGTTGACAGCAAGGTGGTAGTGGGTTCCAATGAGCAGCTTCTACGCAGAGAGCTATATGCCGAAGAGGTGAGCTATATCTCGGGGGATCCACCGCCTCAGACTGCGGCAGTCACCGCTAAGATAAGATACAAGTCGCCGGAAG
>VGNW01000271.1 GCA_016865955.1 Chloroflexota bacterium
GAACGTACTCTTCAATACAGACCGGCAACATCTGTATCTGCTCACGATTTCCCAGTCGTATCGCCATCCCGCTCTCCTTGACTTATCTTGACCCCAATTATACCTTAATATCAGCGAGTTGCGACACGGTCTGTGAAACCTGCCCTTAATTTAGTTGAGTTATCGCAGACTTAAGTTTAGTCTGTGCTTACACTGTCCAGAACCTCGCCGGTGTGGCTGACCAGCTCGATGGCGATGGGCATCTGCCCGATGGCATGGGTGGCGCAGGACAGACAGGGGTCGTAACAGCGTATCGCCACCTCTACCCGGTTGAGCATGCCCTCGGTGAGCTTATCTGCTTTGACGAAGTCTTTTGCTACCAGATAGACGGAACGGTTCATAGCCAGGTTGTTGTTTTGTGTGGCGACAATGATGTTCGCCTTCTTGATAGCGCCGCTGGAATCCGCCCAGAAGTGATGTATCAGCGTGCCGCGCGGAGCTTCCACAACTCCGACTCCCTCCTCGTTGTACTTGGAGGAATATGCTCTCAACTCGGTGCCGCAGATACCGTCAGTCTCCAGAAGCTCCCTCACCCTCTCAGTGGCATAGAGTCCCTCAATGAGTCGTGCATAGTGGAAATAGAGCGACCCTTCCACCATGCCGCCGTTACCCAGCTTCTTGAACTCCTTGAACTCCTTGTTGGCTAGCGGTGTGGTGATACTGTCTGCCACGTTGAGCCTGGCCAGAGGACCTACCCGATACATCCCCGCAGGATAGCCCATCTTCTTATAGACGGGGAATTTCATGTACGACCAGTCTTCCACCCTCTCCTCTATGATGGATAAGTAGTTTCCGCCTTCCACCTGGTCTTCCAGGACAAAGCCTTTGGCATCCAGCAGCCTTAGTTTGCCGTCATAGAGTTCCAGGTTGCCCCTGGGGTCAGTCAGCCCCAGATACCCTGAGGGGAAACTGGCGAATCTGTTCACTAAATCCTTTTGTTTGGATTGGAAATCCTTTATCGTATCCAGTCCTACTTTGTAGATAGCTATCGCCTGGTCTATCTTGCTTAAAAACTCTGCTCTCTTCTCCTGAGAGAGCGCTGTATTAACTCCGCCGGGGATGGCGAATACAGGATGAATCCGTTTACTGCCTAGCGTTTCAATAATGGTTTGGCCGAAGGCTCTGAGCCATACTGCTCTCTTGGCAAGTTCGGGGTTTGCCCCGATAAGCCCTACCACATTCCTGGTGGCGGGGTCGGAGTCCATGCCGAAGAGAAGGTCCGGGCTGGCGAGATGGAAGAAATGCAGGGCGTGCGACTGCACATACTGTGCCATGTGCATCAGTTCACGCAGCAGTCTGGCGGTGGGAGGTATCTCCACTCCCAGGATAGCATCCCCCGCCTTGGCTGAAGCCAGGTGATGGCTCACAGGACAGATGCCGCAGGCGCGCTGTGTGATTAACGGCATCTCCCAGATAACGCGACCCTCACAGAATTTCTCGAAGCCGCGGCACTGCAGGACATTCAAATGAGCTTTGCTCACATTGCCCTTTTCATCCAGAAACAGGGTGACCTTGCCGTGTCCCTCTATACGGGTTAACGGCTTTATCTCAATAGTCTTGCTTTCTCCAGCCATTTCGGTACCTCCTCAACTAGTCGAAGCGCATCATTTCGCTGGGCAGTACGGGAATCCGTCCCTTGAGAAGCTCGGTCAGCGCGTATTTGATATCGCCGGCTCGCGGCGGGCACCCGGGTACGTAGCAGTCCACCTTGACCACAGCGTTCACGGGCACAGCCTTATCCAGAAGCACTGGTATCTCGTGTGAGGACGGTATCTTGCCATCTTTCACGCTCTCGCACTCGATATAAGCCCTGCGCAATATGTCCTCTTTGGGGAAGGGGTTGCGCATGGCGCATATTCCACCGAAGCAGGCGCAGTCGCCCAGCACAATGAGAATTTTGCACTTTGCCCGAAGCTCTTTAGCCTCCTCTTCCTGTTCCGTCATTCCGATAGCTCCTGTAATGAGCCCTACATCAACCTCGGGGAACTTTTTGATGTCCGTTATCGGGCTTCTGGTGAACTCCACAGCCTGAGCGATGTCGATAATGAATTCATCAACATCGAGCAGGGACATCTCGCAACCGGCACAGGCATCGAGCCAGGAAGTAGCCAGTTTCACTTTTCCCATAGCAGCAACCTCCAATCAAGCAAGGTGTCTTTTACAGTTTCTTAGTCAGTTTGCCGATAACCTCGATGTCGTCTTTCACTTCCGCAGGAGGCTCCAGCAATTTCTTTGCATAACCGGCTTTGCCGTCCAGTGAGATATATTTGCCTTTTCGCTCCGCCCAGACAGGCGAGGGCAGCACGACATCGGCACAATCGGTAAGCGGGGAGCTGTAGCTCGCCTGGACTACCAGAAACTCGGCTTGGTCAACCAGAGTTACCCAGTCTCCCATAGCGAACTCCTCGTCGCACATAAGGACATAGACCATTTTGGGCTTGGCTTTAGCCATACCGTTTTGATTTGCCACGCCCAGCTCCCATGCGCCGCGGCTGTTGCCTTTCGGTTTGAGCGAAATAACCTTCATGCCCTCCGGGCTGGCAAGATTAGCCAGGTCGAGCAGGCGGGCAATGAGCTTGGGACTCTTCTTGTCCAGCACGCCGTCTCCAAATACAACCACCAGATTCTTCGCTTTGCTCAGAAGGCTGGCAGCCTGTTGCATCATAGCTTTGTCGACTCCGGTAACCTCAACAGCCTTGCCCGGCGAGACAAATCTCAAGGTCTTTTCGGTGCTCTTAATCTTCTTGGCTATGAGCCCTGCAAGGGTGCCGATAAGCGCGTCCTCGGTGTCCTCGTTAGGGCGCAGCCAGATGTCGCCCCGGAAGCCGAAATTGTTGGGGCGGGAATCTATTACTATGAGATTTGCCTTTTTATGAGCTCTGGCTCTCAGTATGTAGCAGCCGGCTACAGGATGGGTCTCCAGAGGATTGGACCCGACTACCAGCACGCAATCGGCATCTAGTATAGCCTCCAACGGGCTCTCAATCTCCATGCCTTTGCCGTTCTTGGAGAAGGCGCTTATGCCTTTTGCCATAGCCGT
>VGNW01000272.1 GCA_016865955.1 Chloroflexota bacterium
GGAAGAAGTGGCTCCCCGGTGGAGATAAGACTGCGATAGAAAAACAGCACAGCAGGGGCAAGCTGACAGCCTGGGAGAGAATTCAAAGGCTATTCGACCCCGGGACTTTCCATGAGATAGGCTTGTGGACGCAGGCGATGAAGACCGGCTTCGATATAGATGACCGCGAGCTTCCCCGGGATGCTGTGATTGCGGGCTACGGCAAGGTCAACGGGCGCACCGTTTACTCCTATGCTCACGACTTCACGGTGCTGGCGGGCACGCAGTCCATGATTCAGAACAGCAAGGTGGCGCGGGCGATGGAGCAGGCTATGGAGGAGGGCATCCCCATGGTGGGGATGATCGACTCGGGCGCTATTAGAATCCACGACCTGTTCAGCAGGAACGGATTCAAGGTGCCGGTGCGCGGCAGCCCGGTCGGCGGCGGCGGCGGGTTCATGTACTATCCGCCGCTGATGTCGGGAGTGGTGCCTCACATCAGCCTGATGCTGGGTCCCTGCTACGCGGGGTCGGCATACTCTCCGATAATGGCTGACTTCGTCATCATGCGCCGTAACATAGCATTCATGTCGGTAGCCTCGCCGCCCATCCTGAAGGCGGTCACCTTCAGGGACGTCACCGAGGAGGAAATCGGCGGCGCGCTGCTGCACTCCACGGTCACCGGTTCCAACGACTTGCTCGTCGAGAGCGACGAAGAGGCGATAGACGCCAGTAAGAAGCTGCTCAGCTTCCTGCCCTCCAACTGGAGGGACAAGATACCCTTTGTCAGCACGGGAGACGACCCCAACCGCGCCGATGAGCATCTGCTCGATATGGTTCCCGCGGATGTGACCAAGCCTTACGACATGCATAAGGTAATCGCATCCATCGTGGACAAGGGGGACTTCTTCGAGCTGCAGGCGCTCTACGCGCCCAGCATGATAATCGGCTTCGGGCGTCTCGACGGCAAGACGGTGGGAATTGTCGCCAACAACCCGGCTGCCGGGGATGGCTGTCTCGACGTTTACACCGGAGACAAGCAGGCGCGGTTCATCCGGTTCTGCGATTGCTTCAACATACCGATAATCACCCTGGTGGACAGCCCGGGGTTCCTGCCCAATCTGGAGCAGGAGCAGCACAGGGACGGTCTGGAAAGAAACGCTGCCAAGCCGGTGTTCGCCATCTGCGAAGCCACCACGCCCCGAATCACCGTATATGTGAGAAGGTGCTGGGGTGCCGCGCGTTTAGTCATGGGCACCGAGCGCATGGGTGTCGATGCCGTATATGCGTGGCCCACTGCCGACATCAGGATAGAAGGCTACGATAAAGCAGCGGACGCGCTGTACAGAGCCGAGCTTGCGGCTGCGGAGCATCCCGAGGAGCTGAGGCGCCAGTTCATGCAGCAGATACATGAGAAGTACGCCACGGCTTTCCATCTGGCGGGCATCCAGGGCGCCGATGACATCATCGACCCGCGGAGGACGCGGCCGATACTGATAAACACGCTGGAGCGGCTATCTCAGAAGCAGGCTCACTGGGAGAAGCTGGGGCAGGCGCGACCCTGGCGCAAGCACTCGCTGATACCGCTGTAGAGCTAAAGGGATTATTCAATTTTAGAGGGGGTGTCCGCCTCAGGCGGACACCCCTTACTCGTATAATTACCGGTACAATAAAAGATAAAGCTCCCGCATTATAAAGAACGCATGTTCTATTTGTCAATAGGGAAATGTCGCATGGTTTGAGCTGTCAGCTATCAGCGGGGTCACGTAGGGGCACAAGGCATTGTGCCCAAAAATCGTAGGGGCGAGGTCTCCTCGCCCAAATCCCCCCTTTTTTAAAGGGGGTGCAGGGGGATTAGTGCCCTGTGTAACTCCTGCGGAACTTGTCCCCGACCTGATCGTGGAGCAGGAATCCAGGGCTTATCCCTTGACGGAGCCCTCCACGACCGCAATCTCCCCCGGCGTAAGCCCGTAGAGCTGATACACCAGTTGACCGAGTCGTTTTCTTCATATTCCATTTAGGAAATATTTCTATTGAGTGTTATAATATTGCCACCTTTTGAATATAGTTGTCGTAGAGTATAAATCGAGCCTCAACACAAGTGGAGGTGATGAAATGGCATATTGGCTGGTAATTGGTCCTTCAAGGAACTGGGCTTTTTCATTCAAAAATGGCAACATTTGGGGTTTTTCACCCAGGTATCAAAAAACTTGGGAATCGCTCGCGCAAGGTGACACAATAGTCTGCTATGTGACCCGACCTGTGAAGGGCCTCGTCGGATATTGTCAGGTGAGGTCAAGATACGAAGAGGATTCCGAATTTTTCCCACAGGAAGTAAGGTTGAAACAGACCTTGTGGCCACTCCGCATAATCTTGGTTCCCCAAAAAATAATCTCCCGAGAAGTATGGCATGTTGATTGTGTAAAACTTAAAGAGTTGAACATTACTTACCAACGGGCATTGCAGAGGTTGCCTGATAGAATAGCACAGAGAATGATAAATGAACTGGATAAAAGAAATTAAACACTATGTAGGCGAGATTATACATAATTCGCCCTGAAATATATCCGCGAGCACATTAATAATTGACAATTTAAGCTTATGGGAATCTAATTTCAGTGTTAACCGTACTTGGTTATTGTTAAGCGCACATTTATACGTCGTTAAGTCCTAATCCGTTCTTTCCCTTTTCCTCACTTTAAGCTAACTTCTGCCTTCCACTACCATTATTTCCTCTTGCGTCAGCGCATATAGTTGATATACGCGTAAGTCTATTTCTGATTCAAATGATTTCGTGTCCGCATTAGGATTTGCATTTTTCAAAGCGAGAATTTCGTCGACAATTTTTATAAAAGGGATTTGACTGACCTTATTGACGATGATAAGCGGAAGGTTGTCTATCTCATACCCATTGACGTTACTATTAGTACTTGTCTTCGAAAAAACGTAGTTAACTAGTGAACTATTAAGAAGAGCAAGAGCGTATCTTAAATCTATATTGCAATCGCCTATAATTATATAGTTTACCGAATTCGCACAAAATATGTCTTTGTTTATCAACGTCATTTTTAATCTGA
>VGNW01000273.1 GCA_016865955.1 Chloroflexota bacterium
TGATAATGACGGGAATACGTTCTGGCACGTGAAGTATCCGCCAGCATCACCAGTCCACTGGGTTACCTTTGACTTTGGCGAACTGGTTGTTGTCAACGGATTGGCCGTCCTGCCCAGGGCTGGCAATGTTCAACTGTGGGATCAGGACCACGCGATATTCGAAGGCAGCAACAACCGTAATGACGAATCTAGCTGGATTAAGATAAGCAAATTACCCATAAACAAAACATCACTTGACGAAAAAGGTTGGGGTTGGCTGAGTTATTCTCTGCCAAATACCGCTGCCTATCGTTACTATAGGATACTCATCGACGACCCAGGATTTCTTTCACTGGCAGAAGTAAGACTTAGGGTCAAGAAATAGGTGATAGTCGAGGTTTACCCTTACTTACTCGGTAGTCAAGGGATTCCGCAGTCAAGTGTCAAGAAGTGCAAATCATAGGCTGATTTCGGCATTATAAAAGGGGACCACTTTTGATAAAAACGGCGGAGAAAAAGGGGACCACCTGGAAGACAAATCCGGTATGCTGGGGACAATACTCAGCAGCCGGAGGGAAGGATGATTCAGGTGGACCAAAAAGAGAATATCAGAAGACTCTACTTTATCAAACGGCACAGCATCCGGCAGATTGCCGAAGAGCTTCATCACTCACGGAAGACGGTGAGGAAGGCGATCGTCGATGCGTCCATTCCTCAGTATCATCTGGCGGTGGCAAAGCCGAGCCCGGTGATGGGTCCCTATCAGGAGACCATCAGGTCATGGCTTGAGGCAGATAAGAACCAGCCGGCGAAGCAGCGACACACCGCCCACCGCATCTACGAGAGACTCACTAGTGAACACGGTTTTACCGGTGCTGAACGTACTGTCCGCGAGCATGTCGCCAAGTTGAAGAGGACGCTGGAGGAGCTGTCAATCCCGCTGGGATTCGACCCCGGCGCCGATGCCCAGTGTGACTGGGGTGAGGCACAGGTATGTATGTTGGGCAAGGTCCAGAGTGTGCAGGCATTCTGCATGAAACTCAGCTACTCGGGGAAGCCCTTTGTGATGGCGTTTCCCACCCAGCGGCAGGAGGCATTCTTCGAGGGACAGCGGCGGGCTTTCGAATGGTACGAGGGCGTGCCGATGCGCATCAGCTACGACAATCTCACAACAGCCGTACGCAGGGTCCTGCAGGGTAGAAACAGAGATGAGCAGAACACCTTCATCGCTTTCAGGTCTCACTATCTCTTCGAGTCACATTTCGCCACTCCGAAGCAGCCGAGAGAGCAGGGGCGGGTGGAGAGCCTGGTCGGCTACATGAGGCGGAATTACTTTGTGCCCGTCCCTGAAGTAGCTTCATTTGAGGAACTGAACCGGATGCTCCTTATCCGCCTGCAAGAAGACGACAAACGCCAGGTATCTGGAAAGGCGATGACAATCGGTGAAGCTTGGCAGGAGGAAAAGTCGAGACTCCTGCCGCTGCCTCGGTTTCCCCACCGGTGCTGCATCAGTCGGCCGGTACGCGCCAATAATCTGAGCATGGTGAGCTTTGATGGCAACCGCTACTCGGTGCCGGCGGAATATGGCTTCAGCCGGTTGACTCTGCACGCCTATGTCTGGCGAATTGAGGTCGCCTGCGGTGACCGCGTTATCGCCATTCACGAGCGCTGCTACGACAAGGGTCGGGAGGTCACGGATGTCGACCACTACTTGCCGCTCTTGATCCAGCGACCCGGTGCCTTCCCCTATGCGAGACCGGTGCGGAAGTGGAAGATGCCGCCAGTGTATCGTGAAATCTATGAGGCGCTTTGCCGGAAACACGACGGCTATGGTGTGCGTGAATTCCTGCAGGTGCTGGCCCTCGGTAGGGTATACGGGAAAGAGGCGGTGGAGCAGGCGATGAGCCAGGCACTGGCTGAGAACTTCGTGTCCAGTGACAGGATAAGACAGCTTGTCTTGAGCACCGACCCCAGGGTAAACCAGGACGCACCCGGTAGCTATCTTGGGCAGGTGAAGGTGGTGCTGCCAGACCTGGGCCAGTTTGACCGCTTGAGACCTGCCCTGGTTCCACCGAGTCACCACGAGGTGAGCAAAGTCGGGGGAGCCACCGCGGCTGCCGCAGGGGGTGAATAAGATGGCAAACGATCTCTTGATACGAAGCTATCTTAAGAGGCTGCGTCTACCGGTGGTCGCGCAAAATTACGCCAGGCTCGCGAAGGAGGCTACGGCACACAATCAGACCTTCCAGGACTACCTCCTGGCTCTGCTGGAGGGAGAGGTGCTCCAGCGGGAAGAGAATGCCCAGAAACTGCGACTTTCCCGGGCACGCTTCCCCGTCATCAAGACACTCGATAGCTTCGATTTCACAGCCATTCCCTCACTCAATAAAGCACTGGTGATTGAGCTGTCCCGCGGTAGCTACGTGGAGCGGCGTGAGAATGTCATCTTCATCGGCAGCTATGGTACCGGCAAGACTCACCTAGCCATCGCACTGGGAGTATTCGCCTGCCGCCAGGGGAAGAGAGTCCGCTTCTATACCGCCGCCGGACTCATCAATGAACTGCTGGAGGCACAGGCTCAACTCCGGATCAGCAAACTGGAGGCATCACTGGCGAAATGTGACCTCATCATCCTGGATGAACTTGGTTTTGTCCCCTTCAGCAAGGAAGGTGCCGAAGCCCTGTTTACCTTCTGCTCCTCCCGGTACGAGCGCGGCTCACTCGTCATCACAACTAACCTGGACTTCGCTCGCTGGAAGGAACTCTTTGGGGATGAGGCTTTAACCGGGGCGCTTCTGGACCGCTTGACCCACCGGTGCCACATCCTGGAAATGAACGGCGAGAGCTACCGCTTCAAAGAAAGTGTGAGGAGGAAAGAAAAAACATGAACTGATAAGACCAACTATCGGCAACGGGGTGGTCCCCTTTTTGAATGCCGTTAGTGGGTCCCAATTTGCTTGCCAAAAACAGACTTTTGCATCACTCCGACC
>VGNW01000274.1 GCA_016865955.1 Chloroflexota bacterium
CACCCCCGTTCCGCGAGCCCATCGGTTACGGCAAATACCTGGCACGTCTGGCGAATATCATCAGCGGCGGGGTGATTGTGCAGCGCTGGGGCGACCTGAGCCGGGGACATCGCTCCACACACGACTCGATAAAAGAAGGGCAGGTCCAGCCGACATTGAAGAGCGCCACTCCGGGAGATTTAGGATATGTTATGCCCTACCGATTCCTGAAGGGCATCTCCGAGATGCTGACCGCTATGGACAAACTGGCTGCGGGTGTGACTTCTCCTCATACCCTGCTCTACGGTGTCGAGGTGAAGTTCTACTCGCTGCGCCTCCAGCTCACCAACAACCTCGAGACCGAGATACACAATCTGTTCGCCATAGGCGATGGCGCCGGCGTGAGCCGCGGACTGATTCAGGCTGCTGCCTCCGGAGTCGTGGCAGCCCGGGAGATAATCAGCAGGGTAAGCTAGCTTTGCCGGGCGAGTTTGACAAAAACGGCGGAGATGCTAATATTTAATGCGGCTGTCTTAACCCTGCCGGAAAATCGAATAGCAGCGAAAATCGGGGAGTGGCGCAGCCTGGTAGCGCACTTGCATGGGGTGCAAGGGGTCGCAGGTTCAAATCCTGTCTCCCCGACTTTTTATTCGACTGTCACCGGAATAAATTCCTCCACATAGGTATTCCATCGTATTTTTCCTCACAATGCCGACTCAGGCCCTTGAGCAGGTACTAACCGCGCAGCCCAACCGGACATTCTCACAAATTACCCGTTCGGGGTTGCCTCATCAGGGGTACGTCCGGCCAACGCTGCTGCCATAACCTCTGCGAAATATTACCCGAATGGGGCTTGCCCGCCCTGAGTTCAACCACGATATACTGAAGGTGTAAAAAACTCAAAATTCGTCTCGTCAGGGGTATTGACAAACTCGGGGAAAAGTGGTACAAACAGTCCGTATTTTCTAGATTTATTGACGGACTTATAGTAATAGTCGTATTTAATAATAAGTTTGGTTAAGTCCGTAAGTCCTGATAAATAGTAGATTGAGGACGGACAGAGAAAGTGGTCAGGCGGGTGCTCTTTTCCAGTCCCGAATGCCTGGGGCAAATGGCGCAGCGGTATTGCAGGCATTGCAGCGAGCGATGCCCTGTAACGGCTCTCTGCGTGCTCCTGCTGATGGGCGAGTACCTGCGGCACGATGTCAGGAAATCATCCTATAGCGAAGAGGCCGCCGAGCCCCTGACTGCCTACTCCGACGAGCCATAGTATAGAAGGGTTGAAGAAAATGAATAAAGTGATAAGCTGGACTGCGTATATCTGGCTGCTTACGGTCGAAGCCTGCGAGCAGGCGATTGAATCAATAAGAGAGCGCTTCTCGGAACGCAGCTATTCTGCTGCCGAGATTAGAAACAAAAAACTAAACGACAGTTGTCGGTTAGCTCCTCCAACTGCCGTTCGTTGAAATCCACTTTAAACTGATTCTGGTGGGCGGAGAAGGATTCGAACCTTCGACCCCTACTTTATCAGAGTAGTGCTCTAGCCGACTGAGCTACCCGCCCATGCCCCAATCCTTGCGGTAGGCTGATTATATCACGCCATAGCCTCATTTATCAACGTCAGCTTAAATCGAAAAGCGTTCAGTAGTCAGCGATTGTTCCTATCTTCTGATATAATATACATGCAACTCAATTCCATTGTGAAGGGAGAGATTTGAAAATAATTCGACCCGATGAGGGAGAGATTTTCGATATCGAGCTGGACGAGGATTTTCTGAGCAAAAATCGTAAGCTTGCTGAGGACAACCGGAAGCTTCTGGATAAGCATAAGATTCTGGCAATCGACATCATGGGCTCAGTAGGCTCGGGGAAAACCTCCCTGGTGACTCAACTGGTCAAGAAGCTCAGGAACAAATACCGCATAGCGGCGCTGGCAGGCGACACCACAACAACTATCGATGCGGAGCAGATAAAATCGGCTGGCGCTGATGTGCTCGAGATAAACACCGGCAAGGAATGCCATCTCGATGCCAATCTGGTGCGGAAAGCCCTTAAGGAACTGGCCCTCAAGAAACTGGACTTGCTGTTCATTGAGAACGTGGGCAATATCATCTGCCCGGCAGATTTCCCCCTCGGCTCACATAAACGCATAGTGGTGCTTTCGCTTACCGAAGGGCCCTATGTAGTGTTGAAGCATCCCTTCTCCTTCATGGATGCGGATGTGGTGGCTATCAACAAGGTCGACCTCTCGAAAGCAACGGGCATAGCCCCCGAAGAGTTCGAGAAGCAACTCAAAGAGCTGAAACCATCTTTGAAGGCAGTCCGCACCAATTGCTCCACGGGAAAAGGGATAGCCGACGTTATAAAAGCGCTGGGATTGTAACACAACGTCGCCAAACACGTAGGGCGGGTTTCCGAACCCGCCCCTAAACTGAAAGGTCAAAGATTGCACGAAGTTTCCATCTCGCACGCAATAGCCGATGTAGTCCTCAAAGAGTCGCAGAAACAGGAGGCGCAGAAGGTATTGCTGGTCGATATTGAAATCGGAGAGCTTTCCCTGCTCAACCCCGAGCAGGTGGAGTTCTGGGTAAAGCTGGCTTTAGACAAAACGATAGCCGGCGAAGCGGAGATAAAGATCGAGGTAGTGAAGCCCGAGGTGCTCTGCACCGCCTGCGGATACGAGGGAATGCTGGAGACCAAGGACGACCCGCTTTATCACTTCGTGCTTCCTGTATTCAAGTGTCCCCAGTGCGGCTCGGGGGAGATAACGGTCAAACGCGGCAAAGAGTGTAAGATTAAAAGGATTGAGGTCCTGACCTGACCACCGGGGAAACTCCAAATCTCAAATTCCAAGCTCCAAATTATAAATTCGCAAAGCATAAGGGGCATCCTTCCTGCGGAAGGATGCCCCTTAACTATCGCCGATTTCCCACTGCTGAAAGCTGAGTGCCGACAGCTATAAAAAGAACCTTAACCCCTCGATAGTG
>VGNW01000275.1 GCA_016865955.1 Chloroflexota bacterium
CTGGTGCGATACGTGAGCCCATACAAGAGGGTGGGGAGACATCAGACCTGATGCAGCCCCAGGTGATGAGCTTGTAAGGATGTGGATAGGGGCAGCCGGCACTGCAGCAGGCTACATCGCTGCCGGCATAAGGAAACCGCGATTCCATCACGGCGCCGGCGTCATTCTCGCTGGGCGGTCTCTTCCACTGGTGGTAGTTATGAGCAAACCAGCCGCCACTAATGCAATTCCAACCATCAGTGTTGCAGGAGACCAGGTATTGCTCAGAGAGATTCTCTGTCTTCCCATCAAAAATCTTGATGTTTGACTCCAGCGAAGCTACGGTGGCGTGAGCCCAGCAGTCACCACACCACTGAGTTCTCACATCGGTTACGCCGCCGCGGGTACGCCAGTCAAAAGACGAGGGCAATGCCGGCCGGAGGCCCACGTTCTTCTGGAGATAAACTTCGTCAACATAGACGCCTTCATTGTTTACAGTTGAATCACTCTGAAACCAAAAGGCAATGTACACGTTACGGTAGCCACGCACATCGCCGAGTACATTTACATTTTTAAGGTCAATGTCATAAAATCCACTTTGCTCGCCCGAATAACGATTTCCATAAAAATAGGTGCCCCCGTTTACCGATACTCCGGCATATAACCAGTCGTAGCCTGATTCCGTTTTGAGCCAGGCGGCAAATGACAGGTAGGCATCAACAGCATCGCTTAAGTCAAAAGGGCCGGCTACCATCCATGCGTTCATATTGTGGGGGTATGGTCCGGGTGGTGATACGCCGGCAGAACCTGCGGCAGCACAGTACACGCTATAAGTGCCAGCATATTTCCTGTAATCCATTTTTCCCCAGGTGGGGTTGTCGTACAGGGTCCACGCTGAGCCGGGGAAGCTGCCTTCAAAGCCATCGTAAAAGGGGACCTGCCAGTCCCCCAGACCATCCGTGGTTGCTTTTGAATTGTCGCTGCTTGCCTCTGAGGACCAACTGCCCTGTGGTATTATGCGCTCTTTACCGCCGGGCAAACTCGATGGAACGGTGGGTAGTCTCTGCTGAGCAGGCTCTACTGATGGCCCCGTGTCACGCGGCAGTTTCTGGAGCGTGGATGGCAACTCCATTGCGAAAGGTTCTATTTTGGGTTCTCTCGATATCGGCTTTTTTAATGGTAAAGCCTCCAGTCGGGGTTCTTGAACTGCGGCAGATGCCACTACCTCCGTGGCGAATTTTCGCGCCGGCATGTCATCCTTTTTCCAGGGGCGGTGATACACTAAGTTCAGGCTGCTGCTTCCATCGCCCACCACCTCAAAGCGCATAATCATCTTGCCTGGGGAACCGGGCATATTCTTGTCCGGGACGAACTCAGCCTTACCTACCTGGCGCAGCACCTTTTCGTCTATGTCGGTCACATCCCAGGTATAGCCCATGGAGGGACTGGCAGGCAGGCTCACCACCAGCACCTGCCCTACGCTTGCCTCGAGTTGACGACCATCGTCTGCCTCACCCAGTGATATCTCCTGCGGGAGGGGCGCATCGGAATACACCGGCTGGACACTGAGGTAGGGAAACAGTGTCAAAATGAAAATGAGGCATATAAAAATACTTATCGTCTTCTTCATGAGAACTGGTTTTATCATGCTTCATTTACCTCCTGCTTAAAGCTTGTTCGATACCGTTGCTCCTGTTTATTTGCATTGCGCCATTATCAACAGCGCTATGTATCTACCTGCTCCGCACTACTCCTTGGGCAAATCTTGCTGTGCCGGTTCAGTGGAAGGTTCGGTACGCCCCTTGTCTGTTTCCGTTTTATCTTCCAGAGGTGTTGTAGCTGGTGATGCCGTGACCTGGATGGCAAAGCTGCTCGCTGGCGTCACGTCTTTTTCCCAGGGGCGGTGATATAGCAGGTTCAGGCTGCTGCTTCCATCGCCCACCACCTCAAAGCGCAAAATCATCTTGCCTGGGGAACCGGGCATATTCTTGTCCGGAACGAACTCAGCCTTACCTACCTGGCGCAGCACCTTTTCGTCTATGTCGGTCACCTCCCAGGTATAGCCCGTGGAGGGACTGGCAGATAGAGTAAGCACCAGCACCTGGCCTACATACACTTCAAGCTGCCGCCCGTTATCCCATTGAGATAAAGCTATCTCCCGAGGCAGTGGTTCTGGTGGTACAGCGGGAGGAGATTCAGGAGAAACTTGATCGCTTGCAACACAGGCTGAACAAACAGTCAGACATTTAAAAATTGCCGCCAATGCTTTTATCATCCTGCCACCTCAGCTAGCAATCGCTTCTACGACTATCGTACTCAGAAGAAATATAGCAATAAATACATAAACCTGTCAAATAGCACGGAGCTTGAATCTAGAATTCTATTTCGGCATCAGTGTATTGCAGGGCTTCGATATCACCTTTTTTGATGTATATGCCCAGACTGTAGGTTCCCTCCCCAACAGTGTCCACAGGTATCCTGGCAATGAAGCTCGCCCGTTCTAAATCCAAATCGGCAATGCCAAAATGAATGGGAACCCATGTGACCTTACCCCGATTTTAGCATACCTGTCAATTAGAATCCCGCAGGTGGCCTTTCTCTTTCATGTGGTCTTTGAGGGCTTCTTGCCAGGGTCTCATGTCATCCATGCCCAGGAGCCGTAGCTGGTAGTTGTCAAGGACGGAGTAGCGGGGCCGTTTTGCTTTCTGCGGAAACTGGTCTGAGGTGATGGGGGTGAGGGGGGTGTTTAAGCCTGCCAGCCCCAGGATTTCTTTGGTGAACTCATACCAGGAGCAGGCGCCTCTGTTGGTGATGTGGAATATGCCGTAGTGCTCGGTGGCGATGAGCCGGGCTATTTTCCCGGCTAAATCTTTAGTGTAGGTGGGGGAAAAAACCTGGTCATTGACTACCCTGAGTTCATCCCGTTCCCTGGCTAGTTTGAGCATGGTTTCGATGAAGTTGCCACCTTTGCCGCTGGAGCCAGCG
>VGNW01000276.1 GCA_016865955.1 Chloroflexota bacterium
TCGCGTATTCAAGGGAACCACAGGCGCGCCTATCTTGATGCAGGCGAAGTGAGCGTAAACCCATTCGGGTATGTTGCTCATCCAGATAGCGACCTTATCCCCTTTCTTTACACCCAATTTCAGCAGGGCGTTAGCCAGCGAGTTTACCCTGTCCATCATGGTTGCATAGTCTATGCGTTGCTTGCCCGAGATTATTGCCTCGTTCTTCGGGTATTTCACGGCAACCCTGTCGATTATTTTCCCCAGGCTGTCGCCCTTTTCCAGTTTCATATTTGTCCTCCTATTTCTGACTTGCTTCGATTAGTCGGTTGTAATTCTTATCCACTTCTTTCTGGATTTCCTCTATCTGCTGCTTTGTGATTCCGTGGAATCTGCCCTGCTTCTTGAGGTATTCCTCCACAGGCTTCTTTTCCTTGGGCAGTCTGTTGATGGTTATCTTGCCGTCTTCCCATTCGTAGAGCACCACGCTGCCGGTGTCAACTGCCAGCCGCGCTATCTCGATGCCCAGAGCGGGGTCGTATTCCCACCCGGGAGGACAAGGACAGATGATATGGATGAACGACGGCTTGTTCATCTCTTTAGCCTTCTTCAGCTTCTTGCGCAGGTCGTCGGGGTAAGCAGGTGAGGCAGTTGCTATATAGACGTCTCCGTGAGCGGCTACGATTTGCTCGATATCTTTCACTCTGCCGGTTCTGCCATGCGGCGTGGTTTTAGTCCTGGCGAGATAGGGAGTTGAGCCGCTCCTTTGCACGCCCGTGTTCATATAAGCCTGATTATCGTAGCATACATAGATTATGCGATGACCTCTCTCCAGAGCCGCCGAAAATGTTTGCAATCCGATGTCGAAGAGAGCGCCGTCGCCGGCTATCTGCACTATATGGGCATCGATTCCCTTCCGCTTCATAGCTACTTCCATACCGCTGGTTGCGGCTGCGGCATGGCTGTAGCAGAAGAAGTAATGTGAAATCTTCCAGGCGGTTATGGGGTAGAAAGCTCCCACTGCCGAAAGGCAGCCTGAATTGTTCACGGCTATGGTGTTCTTGCCGAAGACCTTCAACACCTCTCTAATCACGCCCAGGCTTATACAGCCGGCGCAGGACATCACGCCCTTGCCCATGCAGGATTCACCGTCTTTGACCAGCGGGCGCTCCACTTTTTGACCGCTTGCCAGCTTCTCGTAGTTGTCCCAGCCGCATATGGCGGCAACCCTCTGGTCGAAGTCGGTCTTGTACCATTTGGCGAACTCGTCGTTGCTCTGGAACCAGTCCCGGAATATCTCGTCGATATCGAGTCCGCTGATATCCTTACCGCTGATGATATAGTTCGCTATCGTTGCCTGCGATTTTTGCAGGGTTGACCTCACCTCGATGCAGGCAATTCCGTATTTGTTGCCGGGAGAACAGGCGCGTTCAATCACAAGGATCTTCTTGGCATGTGCCAGATGTTTCCGAATCTCATCTTCGGGGAAGGGACGGAACACCCTTATTTTCAGCGCACCTAGCTTTATGCCTTTGCCGCGGTACTCATCAACCTTTTCTCTGAGTATGCCGAACACCGAGCCCATGCCCACCACAATCATTTCCGCATCGTCGGTCTTATAAGCCTCTATCAGATCATAGTGCCTTCCGAACCTCTGAGCGAACTCTTTGCAGACATCCCTTATCACCGTCTTGGCGTTCTGCATGGCGCGGTATTGCTGCATTTTGAAGTTGGGATATTGGGGCATGACGCCGGTACCTACGGTCATGGGATAGTTCGGGTCGACGAACACATGTTTGGGCTGGTATCTGGGCAGGAACCTGTCCACTTCCTCCTGCTCGGGCACTTCTACAGGCTCGAAGCTGTGGCTCATTCTGTGTCCCTCGGAGACCACGAAGGAGGGAAGCAGCACCTTTTCATTCTCGCTGATTTTGTAAGCCATTATCATGGAGTCGATAATCTCCTGCCCGTCCTCACAATAGAATTGGAGAAAGCTGGCATCTCTTTCAGATTGGCTGTCGGAGTGGTCGCTGAGAAGACCCTGCGGGATTCCGATTTCACGGCTGTCGATAGCCAGCACTACGGGCAAAGCCATTCCGGAGGCTGCCCATAGCATCTCACGCATGAGGGCTAAACCCTGCGCGCAGGTGCAGGAGAAACTCCGGCATCCTGCGGCGGTAGCGCCTGTGCAGACGCCCATGGCGCCAAGTTCAGATTCGACGTTCACAATGTCGGCATCGAGCTCGCCGCGGGCAACCATCTCATGAAGCTCTTCGGAAGCTGGAGTGGCTGGAGTGATGGGATAGGCGCTGATGACCTCCACACGGGAAAGCCGGGCGCCGTGAGCGATACATTGATTTCCGGAAAGAAACATCTGCATGTTACACCTTGCTCTCTACCATAATTATTGCCTTTTTGGGACATTCATGGGCGCAAATGCCACAGCCTTTGCAGAACTCCAGATCGATTTTAATGCGCGGCGTGCCTGCCGGGGCGGATTTTTCTACGACCAGCCTTTCTATGCAATCATCGGGGCAGAAATCGGAGCATATCTTGCAGCCGATGCACTTGAATTGGTCTACAACGGGGTCGGTGAGCCGCCACGCCCCGGTCTTATTGACCAGAACCATGGTGTTGGAATTGTGAATGCCCGCCCCTCTAACGTATTCCTTTTCCACTCTTCACCTCTTTGTATCCGGCTTTAATAGCTTCAATATTGCGTTTCAGCTTTTCCTCGGGAAATCGAGCTAGCATTAACCGTGCGCCTTTTTCCAGCGATGGCAGGGATACCAGCCCCGTCGCAGCGGCGAACGCGCCGAGCATGACGGTGTTGGTAATAGGGACTTTCAGGATTTCCAGGGCAATGGGCGTGGCATCCACATAGGTAGTCGGGTGCTTGAGTTTGAGGTCTTTAGCGGAATTTACTATCAGTTTCCCGCTATCACTTAGCCCTGCCTCGACGTTCACCGAGGGCACCA
>VGNW01000277.1 GCA_016865955.1 Chloroflexota bacterium
TGAGCAGGTGATGATTGCGCCCAACGACCATTACGGCTATATCATGCCCTTCGGCTTCGCAACACCGCCTTCATGGGTGGCTATGTTCGCCACAAGATATATACATGAGTTCGGAGCCACGCCAGACCAGTTCGGCTCGATATGTGTTGTATTACGGGAGAATGCCTGCCGAAATCCCAAAGCAATGTTCTACGGCAAACCTATGACGCTGGAAGACTATCGGACCGCTCGTATGATTGTCGAGCCGTTACGTCTTTTCGATTGCTGCGTGGACACTGATGGCGCAGTGGCGGTTATATTAACCAGCACCGAAAGGGCAAGAGACCTGAAGCAGCGACCGGCGATTCTGATGGGGGCAACGCAGGGCATCGCTACCGATGGCGAGATGATGACCAGCCTTTACCGCCCCAGGATATCGGGAATCCCTGAATCCTGGTATGCAGCTCAGGAGCTTTGGAGAGTGTCGGGAGTAACGCCAAAGGATATAGACGTGGTGCAATTCTACGACGCCTTCAGCCCCCTGATTCCCATGCAGCTTGAGGAGTACGGCTTCTGCGGCGTAGGTGAGGGAGCTGCCTTCTGTGAGGGAGGAGACCGCATCAGACTGGGAGGAGAGCTGCCGGTCAACACATCCGGCGGGCATCTTTCGGAGGCTTATATCCACGGCATGAATCTGATAAACGAAGGTGTGCGTCAGATAAGGGGCACCTCTACTTCTCAGGTCAAAGATGTGGAGTTGAGCCTCGTTACCGGCGGACTCGGTGTGCCTACCAGCGCCATTGTTTTAAGGAGGTAAGAGATGGTAATGGAGTATAGCCCGGCAATCCCGCTCCTGCGACCTCTGGTTACTCTGGACAATCGGGGATTCTGGGATGCCATCAAGCAGCATAAGCTCGTCTTTCAGAAATGCAAAGATTGCGGTTTGCTGATACATCGCCCGCGGCCCATGTGCCCCCGGTGTAACTCTCAGGAAATGGAGTGGGCGCCTTCCACAGGCAGGGGGCGCATCTATACCTGGGTCAATTTTGTCTATGCCAACGCAGCCTATCCCGGAATAAAAATTCCTTATCTGGTGGTAGTTGTGGAGATGGAGGAAGGCGTGCGCATTCTCAGCAATATGTATGATGCCAAGAGAGAGGACATATATATCGGGATGCCGGTGGAAGTGGTATTCGATGATATAGCTGATGATTTGACCCTGCCCAAATTCAAGAGAAGAGAAGCTTAATAAATGAAGGTGCTGTAATGACTGTTATGAGAAGCATCAAAAACAAGACGGCTATCGTCGGCATCGGGATGAGCAAGTTTTCCCGGGATTCTCAAAGGACTGAATTATATCTGGCATGTCAGACGATTAAGGCGGCGCTGGACGATGCCGGGTTGACGCCCGAGGACATCGACGGGCTGGTCAAGCAGACCGACGATGCCTCCGATGAGCATGCCATCACCAGCTCCATGGGGATGGGCAATTTGACCTATTTCGGCGAGTGCCGCTGGAACGGAGCGCCCTGTGCCATGGTCATGCGTGCTGCCATGGGTGTTGCCGCAGGAGCAGCAAATTATATTGTTGTCTACAGAGCTGTTAACGGCGCATCGAAAAGGCGGATGATACCGAGCATGCGCACCTCGGGGCAGATGTCCACATCGGACTTGCTGCAGTGGACGTTTCATGCTCCGTTCGGGCACATGTCGGAGGTGGGACGGGTCGCTATGATTGTGCGCAGGTATATGCATGAGTATAACATCAAAAGCGATCAGTTCGGCTGTGTGCCTGTTGTATGCAGGGAGCACGGCGCGAAGAATCCCAACGGCATGTTTTATAAAAAGCCTGTAACCATCGAAGACTACCGGAAATCAAAGATGATTGTCGAACCTCTGCGCAAGCTGGATTGCTACGAGGAAGCAGATGCAGCCGTTGCTCTGGTCGTTACTACTGCGGAGCGAGCAAAGGATTTGAAACAGCGTCCTGCATACGTACTCGGAGTTTCGCAGAATATGGTGCTTGAAACCGAGGAGTTGAACACATATTATCGTTCCCCTGTCGCTGCTTTCTCTGAGATGGCTCAGGTAGGGAAGAAGATTTTCTCCATGTCGGGTGTCGCTCATAAGGATATAGACTGCGTTCAGCTCGATGATTCTTACGGGCCCTTTGTCCCCATGCAGTTGGAAGCGCTGGGCTTCTGCAAGCGCGGTGAGGGGGTGGACTTCTGCAAAGGCGGAGACCGCATCAGATCAGGAGGCGAGTTGCCGCTTAACACTTCGGGTGGCTCTCTCGGTGAAGGGCACATATACGGCATGAACCATATTGTCGAGGCAGTACGCCAGATAAGAGGCATTTCGACAGCGCAGGTCAAAGACGCCGAACTGGTGCTGGTTGCATCCGGGGCAGGCGGTCCGGCAAGCGGTCTTATTCTAGGAGGTAAATAATGAGCATTACTTACGATAAAACGCATCCCATACCCATGCCGCCTATTCTCTGGGATAACAAAGGTTTCTGGGATGGTGTTGCGAAGCATGAGCTGGTTTTCCAGAAGTGCAAGGAGTGCGGCAACTGGGTCCACCCGCCGAGGCCGTTTTGCCCCAAATGCCGTTCCCTCGAGAAAGAGTGGGCTCGCTCAAGCGGGAAAGGGACTGTCTATAGCTGGGTCACCTACCGGGAGTCGCCTCATCCGGCTTTCAAAGCACCGTATTCGGTGGTTCTGGTGGAATTGAAGGAAGGCATGCGGCTGGTAAGTAATCTGGTTGACATAAAGCCTGAAGAGATATGCATCGGTATGCCCGTGGAAGTAGTCTTCGATGACATTTCCGAAAGCTTGATTTTGCCCAAGTTCAGAAAGGCGGTTTAGATATGGAATTTGCCCTCAGTGAAGAACAGGAGATGTTGAGGAAGTCGGCACGGGATTTTCTCAGCGCTGAGTGTCCTAAGGC